>MHXP01000184.1:14503-17524 GCA_001824485.1 Planctomycetes bacterium GWA2_39_15
TGAAACCGTTGAAGAGGTTTTTGAAGAAATTACTGCTGCAATAAGCAACCATATTACAAATGAAGCGTTGAAAAAAGACGAGGAACACAAATTACGCATTACTTCCAGCTTAACCTCCACAGAACTGTGGCTTGGCACAATAGAACCTAAACTCAAGATATTAAGCATAGCAATTCACAAATTTGTCTCTTTATTAAAGGCATTATTGGATGAAATTGGTGAATTGTCCAAAAAATCGCATGATATTTTGTCGTCAGTGCTGATAGATATAATATCATGCAAGATGCGTTTAAAACTGGCTGCAAACGATATATCCCTTTTTATTAATGAGGACGAGAGGTGCTGTAAATGGATGGAAGTCAAAAGGTACAAGGGGAATCCTATTGTCAGGTTTTTTTCTGCACCTCTTTCTGTTTCTGAGGACTTGAAGACATGTCTGTATGATAGTTATAAAACAATAATCCTGACCTCCGCCACGTTAGCGATAGGCAAGTCATTTAAATTTTATAGAGACAATGTGGGCTTGCATCAAATTCCACAAAATCGTTTGTCCGAATTAATTTTAGATTCCCCGTTTGATTATAAAAGACAGGCAATTATTGGCATTCCTACTGATATTTCTGAACCTAAAGAACCGGGTTACGTACCCGATCTTGAAAAGAATATTCTAAAGACCGTAGAAATTTCTCAAGGACGGGCGTTAATACTTTTTACATCATATAGCCTTCTTGACAACCTTTATCTGAAATTAGAACCACGAATTACTCAACTGGGCTATACCTGCTTAAAACAGGGAACGGATAACCGCCATAGCCTTCTTGAAACCTTTAAAAAAGACAAGACATCTGTGCTATTTGCTACAGACAGCTTTTGGGAAGGTATTGATGTCAAGGGAGATGCCCTGGAATGTGTCATTCTTACCAGATTGCCATTTAAGGTGCCCACTGAGCCTATTATCGAGGCAAGGGCAGAAGCTATTGAAAAATCCGGGGGCGATTCATTTTATGATTATTCTTTGCCTATGGCTGTAATCAAGTTTAAACAGGGGTTCGGAAGGCTCATTCGTAGCCGCAACGACAGGGGCGTGGTGATTATTTTTGATAGCAGGGTAGTTACAAAAAGATACGGTCATATATTCCTTCAATCTCTTCCAGATGTAAAATTTATTAAAGATAAGAGGGAAGTTGTTTTCCAGGAAATGAGGCAATTTTTTGATAATGCTTTAAGCTGAGATATGCCATTTGGAATCAAAATTCAAAGATAAAAATTCAAAAATACATATTAAAATGCAAAATGGTTGTTTGTTAATAGTTTCGTTGATTTGTTTTTACAATACATCTTTGAATTTTGATTTGTCATTTTAACTTTTGATTTTTAATCTTTGATATTAAAAGTTCTCTGTGGTTAAGCTTTGTAATACTTGGGTTTAGGGGGTAATAAACGATGAAGATATTTTTAACAGGCAGCACAGGCTTCGTTGGAAAACAAATACTCCGCGATTTACTTGATAACAATTATCAGGTGAAATGCCTTGTGCGGCATGGTTCCGAACAAAAGATTTCACACTATAAAAACCCTGTCCTCGTGAAAACGGGGATTGATATCGTATACGGTGACATTACCGATGCTGCAAGTTTAGATGGCAAATTAGAAGGATGCGATGCCGTAATTAACCTTATCGGTATTATCAGGGAGTTTCCCGGAAGGGGAATCACCTTTGAGAAGCTGCACTACGAGGGAACGGCTAATCTTGTCAAGGCTGCGCGATCACAGAAGGTCAGGCGATTCATACAGATGAGTGCGTTAGGGGTACGACTGGGAGGGAAGACACAATATCAGCAAACCAAGTTCCGTGCTGAAGAATGCGTGAGAAGTAGTGGGTTCGATTACACGATTTTTCGTCCATCGATAATTTTCGGGGCTGGAGATAAATTTGTAAATATGTTTGCAAGGATGCTCAATATCCAGCAATTTGTACCCGTTGTCGGCAATGGAAATTATAAACTGCAACCTGTAGCAGTGGAAAATGTTTCTATGGGTTTTGTTAAATCAATCGAACGAAAAGACGCCGTTGGTAAAACATTTGATGTTGGAGGACCGGAAAAAATTGAGTTTAATAAAATTATTGACATCATCGGTGAGGTTATCTGCGCACCGCCAAATAAGGTTCATATTCCTGTATTCATAATGAGTTTATTGGCAGAGATGTTTGATTGGTTACCATTCTTTCCTGTCACGCAAGATCAAATCATAATGTTGCTGGAAGGTAATAGTTGTAATGAGAAACACTTTTTCGAACATTTTGAGATCAAACCTATTGGTTTTAAAGAAGGGATATCCAAATACCTTTCTGCTTGACGTTTAAAAATTTCAAACACACCCTTTGTCATTCCCACGCAACTGGGAATCCGGAGATATAGGGGGCTGCCCAAAAAGTTATGGAAGATCACAAAATTTATTCGTTGAAAACCCACCCCTATAATCCCCTCCCAGGAGGGGACTCCACAATTCCCCTCTAGTGAGGGGTTAGGAACGTTTGTATGGAACTGCATTCATAACTCAGAGAAAAATAAATGACACTGAATGATTGAATTCCCAGCATACCCAAAAAATATTCTAAATCAAAAATTACGTTGAATCTTGACCGACTAATTTTTTATTATATTTAATGATAGGGAATTTTCAAATAACAATGTAGGGGCAGGTTTGAAACCTGAACCCGCCGGGAACCAAACAATTTACCGCTTATTCCCGTGCCCAGGTGAGTTCACATTGCAGGATCACGGTAACTGTCCCCCGCTGGCGGGGGTGGAGGGGGTGGACTGGAACGCCCCATCTCTTCCACCACTCTTTCAATCCTCTCCATTACACCGCTCATATTCTTCAGCACTTCCTCATCGGTAAACCTGATCACCTTAAATCCAGCGCTTTCAAGATCGCCGGTCTTCCTCTTATCTTTCTCCTCAGTTTCGCCATCTTGATGTGTGATCCCGTCTACTTCAATCACCAGCTTCAATTCCT
>MHXP01000185.1 GCA_001824485.1 Planctomycetes bacterium GWA2_39_15
TTTGATTTTGAGTTGGACGCCGACCCCTCCGAATTTCTTGAGGAATTCGTTGATATTGACGCGAAAATCGGCCTCACCCGGACAGTAGTGAAGTTGATTATAAACCTATATGGCTAATTGAACAATTTGCGAAAATAATATTTATACAACATTTTGGCTGGATTCGTGTCCCTTTGTGCAATTCGTGGCTAGATAATTACTATAAATTAACAAATAATTCAACAAATCTTTCTACAAGGTAGGCAAGATATTCTATGTCAATATAAGTTTCTGCGCTACTATCCAAAAATAATTTACAACTGGCTGGAAACTCTTCATCTGCTGCCCAAAAGCATAAATATAGCGGTATGCGTGGCAAGAGGTAAAAACGATAAATATAATCTGCCTTCATTTTGCCAGTATCTTCTAGTCCACCCATTGCTTTACAGCGTGCTTTCAAATCATTAATATTATTATTGAAAGCTGACGCAACCTTCTCTTCTGCGCTTCGTTGAAATGCCTTTACGTGTGATGCGGTGTTTGGAAAGTACCCTAACGTGACCCAATCTCCGCTTAATGGTTTATTGCCCTTTCTTCGGATATAATCGTAGATTATAATTTTCGACCACGAATCATGACAATATTTTCCATCCTCATATAAACCGTCCTTACGCATCTCGTATGGTTTGTTCATCATTTTAAGTCGAATGACTTCGCAACCGTTATTTAACTCAAATTGTCCGCCAACGTTGCCAGCCGCTTCTTTGAAGTCCGTTTGTTTTGCCTCAACTTCTAATTCCTTGCTTACCCGCTCATAGTTATCGTCCATTGTAATTATTGGTTTCTGAGAAAGTAATTCCTTGTCTTCTGTGTTGACATAAGGACAATCAGTTATTTTGAGTTGCGCATTTTTTACCTTGAGCGCAAAGGCCATACAGGTAGGTATGCCACATTTGCCACAATTTGTCTTGGGGAGTTTTTTATATACTTCAAGCATAAATCACGGAAAACAACCCTTTTATTGTCCCATTCCCCGAATAGGACAATAAAAGGATACTTGTAAAAGGTGATTGACGAGAGAAAAAATAGTTATGAGTTGTGTATTTTGAATGTAGATTAAAGATGAAGACAAAGTTGTCTCCCTAACCATAGCACTTTCAAATTGATCTGGTTAGGGAGGGCATTTCAAATTAAACAGTTGCCTGTGATACTGGCTGTTGTAATGACGCCTGTGCAGCGGCAAGCCTGGCGATAGGTACTCTGTAAGGTGAACAACTCACGTAGTTCATTCCTACCTTATGGCAGAAGGAGATGGTTTGAGGGTTTCCGCCATGTTCGCCGCAGATACCTACCTTTAATTCTGGTCGTGTACTTCGCCCTTTTTTGATTCCAATCTCCACCAGTTGACCCACACCTTCCTGGTCTAGTACCTGAAACGGGTCTTTCTCAAGAATGCCTTTTTCTATGTAGTCCGGAACGAATGAGCCAACGTCATCGCGGCTAAAACCAAATGTCATCTGGGTGAGGTCATTGGTTCCAAATGAAAAGAATTCTGCATGGTTTGCAATCTTATCGGCTATCAAAGCAGCGCGTGGAAGCTCTATCATTGTGCCTACCATATATTCAATTTGAATGCCTTTCTTTTGCATTACTTCTTTAGCAATTTTATGAACATCATCTTTCAATATTGTAAATTCCTGTTCGGTGCTAATGATAGGCAACATGATTTCTGAATATACAGTAACGCCTTTTTTCTTCACGTTGCAAGCGGCTTCAATGATTGCTTCTACCTGCATATCATAGATTTCCGGATATGTAACACCGAGACGGCATCCACGATGTCCTAACATGGGATTTAATTCGTGAAGTGCGGATACCTTATCCTGTACCTCTTTAAGGCTTATATTCATCTGTTTTGCCATTTCTTTCTGGTTGTATTCTTCCTGCGGCAAAAATTCATGAAGTGGTGGGTCAAGTAGCCGTATCGTCACTGGAAGTCCATCCATTGTTGTGAATATCTGTTCAAAATCGCGGCGCTGCATAGGAAGTAATTTTTTTAAGGCGGATATGTATAAACTTAGAGGTTCTTTAAGTTCTTTTTTTGCCTGTGTTAATTCTCTTTTAATGGCAATCGTTTTATTATTTGTTGCCTTTGCAAGTTCTTTCTCAATACCGGCAATCTTGGCTTTCAAGTTTTTTACGTCCGGGGCGGAAAGGATCATCTGGCGGACTGAGTCAATCCTGTTTTCTCCAAAGAACATATGTTCAGTCCTGCAAAGTCCGATACCCTCTGCGCCTAATTCTCGTGCCTTTTTTGCGTCCGCAGGGGTGTCGGCATTCGTTCGCACCTTGAGTTTGCGGACTTCATCAGCCCATTCCATCAGCGCAGCAAAGTCTCCGCTGAGTCTTGGTTCAATGGTAGTAACCTGACCTAACATTACTTCGCCCGTACTACCGTCTATTGAAATATAATCTCCCTTTTTTATTACTTTACTACCCACCCTAAAGGTTTGATTTTTATAATCCACATTTAACGCACCACACCCCGCAACGCAGCATTTACCCATACCCCTTGCCACCACTGCAGCGTGGGAGGTCATGCCTCCACGGGTTGTTAAAATACCCTTAGCTACATGCATTCCACCAATATCTTCAGGTGAGGTTTCCTTTCTCACCAGAATTACCTTTTCTTTCTTTTCTGCTAACTTTTCTGCATCTTCAGCGCTGAAGACTACCTTTCCTGTAGCCGCGCCCGGTGAGGCTGGAAGCCCCACAGCAATGACATCCTTCTTCGCCTTAGGGTCAAAAGTTGGGTGTAACAACTGATCAAGTTCATTGGGATTAATACGGGAAATGGCAGTCTTTTTGTCAATCAGACTTTCTTTAACCATATCTACGGCAATCTTCACCGCTGCCTGGGTGGTACGTTTTCCGTTTCTGGTCTGCAGCATGAACAGCCGATTTTCCTGAATCGTAAATTCGATGTCCTGTATGTCCCTGAAATGCTTTTCCAGTGTATTTTGATATTTAAAAAGCTGCGCGTAAACTTCCGGCATTTCCTTCTTAAGATTCGCAATCGGTTCTGGTGTGCGAATACCGGCAACGACATCTTCGCCCTGGGCATTGATGAGAAATTCACCGTAGAATTTGTTTTCGCCAGTTGAAGGATTCCTTGTAAAACATACACCGGTGGCGGAGTGATTTCCCATGTTTCCAAAGACCATAGACTGAACATTTATCGCCGTTCCGAGAAGACCCTTAATCTCATACAGTTGACGATATTTTACTGCACGTGGATTGTTCCATGAAGCAAATACAGCATGGATAGCCTTGTCGAGCTGAACCTTTGGATCGTTTGGAAAGTTTTCACGGGTTTGTTTTTTATAAATAGCCTTAAACTCTTCGGCAATTTTTTTTAATTGGTCAGTCGTCAGTTCTGTATCATTTTTTACGCGTGTCTTTTTTTTATATTTGTCAAGAATCTCTTCAAAGTCATGGCGTTTTACACCCATGACCACATCACCAAACATGGTGATAAACCGCCGGTATGCATCCCATGCAAATCGTTCATTACCTGTCTTTTTAATGATCCCATTGATAGCGTCTGGAGTTAATCCCAGGTTTAACACCGTATCCATCATGCCAGGCATTGAGGCTGCTGCGCCGCTGCGGACAGAAACCAGTAAAGGATTATTTGCATCGCCCAACTTTGCCTCCATTAATTGCTCCAGTCTGGCAAGGTTCTGTTCTATTTCTTCGGCAAGACCTTCAGGATATCGTTTATTGTTCTTATAATACAAATCACAAACTTCTGTTGTTATAGTAAATCCCGGAGGGACTGGAATACCCAGATTGGTCATTTCTGCAAGATTGGCTCCCTTACCACCCAGCAGGTGTTTCATGTCTGCTCTTCCATCGGCAGAACCGTTGCCAAAAAAATAAACATACTTAGGCGACATCCAAACTACTCCTTTCAACAATTTTTAAGACATAATTGACACTACTATATATTACAATTTATTTTAAAATATAGGTAAAATGGTTTATCATATTATCAAAAACACCATTAACAGGCAAGAACATTTCACAGGAACATTTTATAGTAAATCTAACTGATTTTGCTGGTATTATAGAGCCTTAAAACAATGAATAAGAGCTTAAAGTAACGCAATTGTAACCGGATCAAAATTGTGATTGAAAGTTAAAAGTTGAAAAAGTTATAAGTTATTATTTTGAATATTTTCATTGTAACTTATAACTTGCAAGATGTAAATATTTCTAAAAAAATAAAAGAGAATATTCGCAGTGTAATCTTTATGAAACGCACCGTTAAGATAACAGAAGTCCTTGGAAATTATAACTTTTTAAAACTGTGGATTGGCCAGATTGTATCCGCTTTGGGTGATAGATTTCATCAGATGGCACTGTTGGGATTAATTATAAAAGAAGGGGGAAATGTAGGGGAAGAGTTATCTAAAATTACATTTTGGAGTACCCTGCCCTTTTTTTTGTTCAGCCTCTTTTCAGGCGTTCTTTCAGACCGATATTCACGAAGGAGTATATTGATAGGTTCAGATATAGTCCGTGCATTTTTGGTGTGTGCTATCCCATGGATTATCCGTGACTCTACCTCCATTACACCCGCCTATCCTGTTATTTTCTTTATAGGTATCTTTACCTGTTTTTTTTCACCTGCAAAATTTTCAATTATTCCAAATATTATTGAAGACCGCCTTCTACTTGCAGCAAATTCTCTCGTCTCATGTTCGGCATTGTTAAGCGTTTTGGCTGGCACAGCGGTAGGCTGTATTGTATTTGATTCGGTGGGGTTCAAGGTATCAATGTATTTTGATGCCTTTACATATCTTTTCTCTGCTGGTACTATATGGAAGCTGACTACAAAAGAAAAAGAACGTCCTAAAATCAAAAGTGTTGCAGTTGTATTATTTGACATTAAAGAAGGTATGAAATACATTTACAATGATGTAAAGCTGATAATACTTATATTTCTTGGTGCGATTTTTTGGTTTGTGGGCATCAGCTTTTATGTGGTTATCTCCGATTTTGCGGAGAAAGTATGGAATATCACTTCACTAACTCCTCTGGGATTAATTTTTACACTACTAGGAGGAGGTCTTCTTATCGGTGCTATCTTGGTGGGTAAGTATGGTGATCGGATAAAAAGGAATATCCTATATACCTGCAGTATATTGGTACTTGCATTTGGCATTATTGCTTTTTCTTTGGTAAAATCTTATTCTACAGCTTCAAGCATTATATTTTTTATAGGAATTGCAGGTGGCACATTCCTTTCGCCAATCAACGCTGATATTCAAAAAATTGTGCCAGACGGGTTAAGGGGAAGAGTCTTTGCCTGTAAGGATATTTTTGTTAATGCAGCAATGGTAATGCCTGTGTTGATAATAGGTAAGCTAACAACCTTCATTTATATCAGGGAGTTGATGTTATATTTGGGTGTGGGAATTCTTATGATTGGCATTTTTGTAGCATGGAAGAGTATAAAACTTAATACAATAAAAGAGCGAGCGGTGCAAGATGCATAATCTCCAGACAAATCCTCCTAAATCCTCTTTTAATCCCCCTGAACATTACTTTGACAAAAGTAAGCTGGGAGAATTAAAGAAGATTCATCATGCAAAATCTGTAATTATTTATAGCATTTATCATAACATTCTTGCTTTCTTGAATGATTGTTTTTTCTTTGTAATCAAAGCGATAGGAATTATTTTACTGAAGATATTTTATAATGTTCAGGTTGAAAATAGAGGGCGAATACCACTCAAAGGGCCTCTTATTGTGGTGGCAAATCATTTCAGTTACATGGACCCTATAGTGCTCCAGTCGGTGTTTCCAAGGCGTATATCATTTATGATGACTGAGTTGTATTATGAAGGACGAGGAAAATGGCTTTTCAAGTTATTGCGTTGTATTTGTGTTAAGGAAAATGGGTCAAATATAGCTGCACTTAAAGCTGGGATTGAGGTACTCAGAAAGAGTAATGTTCTGGGTATCTTCCCAGAAGGGGGTGTAAGTAAAGAAGGTCGCCTCCAGGAAGGAAACCTAGGCGTGGGTTTTCTTGCAGGAAAGAGCAGGGCTTCTGTCATACCAGCGTTTATCTCCGGTACATACGAGGCATTGCCAAAAGGTGCAAAAATACCAAAAATTTCTAAGATTAAGGTAATATTCGGTAGTCCAATGACATTTAAAAAAATAAAGAACAATTCAAACAAGAAAGGAATTGCAGAGATTACTAGGCAGATTATGGACCAAATCAAGGAGCTATCATTTTAATGTTTATGAGTAAAATTGGATATTTTTTTCTTATTTTTTATATGTTTATTTCGTAAAAAATAGGGTTTAAAATACTATTGGATATCCAAAAAACATTTCATAATATCGGATATACAATCCCTTGATTTTTCACATTTTTTCATTTAATCACCTAATGTATACTTTTTTAACTCAATAAAAATGGACTTTTACAACTCCTCTTTTTTCCATTCTCTATACTATTAGGTTCTGTTTTTTGTAACCTTTACCATATTTGGTAGATATTATATCAATAGTTACTTATTAATAGGAAATTCCTCGTTTTAACAGAAAAATGTTTATTTAATGAAAGAACCGTAGTTTCGTTTGAGCATGAATAACTTAAATTTGGATTTTTAAAAGTGTTAAAATCGTATTGACAATAATCTTTTGAATTGCTAATATGTCCAAACAATCATAAACATCATGCCTATAAATTAGTTAAGACTGATAATTGCTTTCCAAAATTTCGAGGCATGGCAAAAAAGGAGGTGATATTTTAGGTTTAATTGATTATTTGTCGGAAACCTTCAATTTACCAATTACACATCTACAGTCAGAAAAGGAGAATTGTAATGCAAACAACTACAAAAAGAGACCTGTGCGAAAAGATTGCCAGAAGGACAGATAATACGCATATGGTTGTAAAAAAAACGATACAAATGTTTTTGGATGAGATCATCAGTGAGCTTGTGCAAGGTAATCGTATTGAATTACGCGATTTTGGAGTATTCGAAATACGTCAGCGTGCAGCCCGAAAAGCTAGAAATCCACGAACAGGAGAAGTCGCATTTGTACCTGCTAAGAACGTGGTTGTATTCAAGGTTGGTAAGTTAATGCGAGAAAAGGTTGGTAATGCAAGCAAAACCCAGCAACCCTCTCAGGGTACTTAAATTCCATTAATCGGTATGTTTAAACAAAAACTGATTGTCGAAAAAGGCATAATAAAATACATAACTGGCAATCGTGCAACGGTAGAAATAGTAAAGCCTAATATAAAAGAATGCAAAAGTTGTGGTACGTGTATTGGTATAGAAAATAAACAAAATTTCTTGGAAGTAAATACAATTCCAGGTCTAAGTATCAATCAGCATGTAACATTACAAACAATCATACGCTCCCCATACGAAAGCATCATACTCCTTTTAATTTTACCTATCATTAGTTTGCTTATAGGTAGTTTAATAGGACAAAAAATTTACTTTATCTATCCAAAATCACAAGATATTAGAATGTTATCTTGCGGGTTTATTTTATTTACATTATCTATTTTGGCTGTTAATATCTATGACAAAAAGATAAGAAGCAAAAAACAACCACGCCAGAAAATCATATCAATAGATATTTTAAATAATCTTAATCTACTATAAGATAAACTAACATATCTAAATAAGAGTTTTTCTGAATTCTTCGTTCGGTTTAAACCCCTTTTAATAATGTTATGAAAATTAAATTAGATACAGAATTTGGGAATCTTGCTGTTTCTGAGGGATTTGTGACACCCGAACATGTAAATACTTGCCAACATATTGTTGATGCCTTTAAAGATACAGACCCAAGAAAAAGTATAGATGTTATTATGGTAGACCGCGGTTATATTACACATGATCAATGGGACTATCTTTTAAAAACACTTGGTATTACGGTTGTTTTATGTCCATATTGTAATAAAAGATTCAAAGAGGCAAATGCCGACCTTGGAGATGTAGCTATCTGTAAATATTGTGGAAAAGAATTTAAGTATAAAGAACTACCTGAGCTGCAAACACATCAAACTTCAACAACATGCGATAAAACATTAGCGTCTTTACAACAACAAACATACGATCTTTATTTAGGCAAATTATTGGGAGAAAAATATAAAATTATAGAAAAAATTGCTGTAGGTGGCTGGAGCACTATATATAAAGCAAAAAGGATGTTGCTTGATATTGACGATATTGTTGCTGTAAAGATACTTCATCTAAACTTAAGCGATAATTCCCAAGATATTAAGCGATTTTACAACGAAGCGGCCACCATCCGTGAATTACATCATCCCAATGCAATTCATTTATATGATTTTGACCGAGATGCAAATGGTACAATTTACATGGCTATGGAGTTTATTTACGGTAAGAATTTAAAAGACACTATAAAAGACGCATGTCCGTTCGATGTTGCAAGAATGTTGAATATAATTTTTCAGGTTTGTGACGTGATATCAACTGCACATAAACACCCTAAAAAGATCATACATCGGGATATTACTCCACAAAATATTATGTTAACTAAAGTCGGAGAGATAGAGGACTTTGTGAAAGTCTTAGATTTTGGAATAGCAAAACTGCGAACGCATGATAACGTGTCTCTGACTGGTAGTATTGTAGGTACTCCTCTTTATATGGCACCAGAGCAATGGAGAGGCGAATGTGATGAGAGGACAGATATATATTCTTTGGGAGTAATCATGTATGAAATGCTAGCAGGTGAACCTCCATTTAAAGGTGATCAAATCACATTAATGAATAAACACTTGAACGAAAAGCCACCGCCTTTTCGTAAGTTAAACAAAAATTTAAAAATCCCAAAAAATATTGAAAACATTGTGTTTAAATGCTTAGAAAAAAATAAAGAAAAGAGACCTCAATCAATAGACGAACTTAGATTGTTATTACAAAAAGTTGAAAGACCTAATACTATATTTACAAATTTTACTAAGACCAGTATACTTATAATTCCTGCTATTTTGGTATTATCATTAGCCCTATACATACTTTTTTTGCCAAAAGAACGTGAAATAGATAAACAATGGCAACAATCTCAAGTCCATAAACGAGGTGATAACTCATTGTATAATAAGGAATTAAGTAGAAATATTCCTGAAATAAATAGTAATGCACTCGACAAACCTAACAAAATTAGTAAAGAAACACAGACTGAATTATTACAAGATAATTCAGAAAATAAAATATCATACATTGACCCTCACAAAGTTAAAGACAGCGATTTGAATCTCAGTACCAACGAGAAAGTAGTTAATGACAATAAAAAACTTGATACAGTTGTTGACAATACCCCAAAATATGACATTAATAAGAACGTAAAATGGGTGTTAATAAAGCCAGACCCAAAACAAATAATAAAAAACGAGATACAAACCTGGCTCAAAGAATATAAAAGGGCATGGGAAGAAGGGGATATTAAGACGTTACAGATGTTTGGTCATATATCTTCCGAAAAAGAAGAAAATAAACTCCGACAGCATTATTCGTATGTTCACGATGTTAAGGTTTCTATCCAGAATGAGTTAATTGAGGTAAATGGGGATGAAAACCAGGTTACTGTCAGTTTTGACAGGACAGATGAATGGACTGATGAACGTGGTAATAGACATAAAGAAGATTTGCCTAGAATAACAAAAACACTGCATAAAGAAAATAATACTTGGAAAATCGCAAAATAAGCTAAATATCAATATATATGACACATATCAAAAACCATATTATTTTTATCGTAACATTTTTATTTATTCTCATATTTTGTCAGACGGCTTTTTCAAACAGTATCTCTGTCAGTCCAGATCCACTTTTTGTAGAAAGACATGGTAGTAACACTGCTATTGTGGAAATTTTGAATAATCAAAGAAGTCCATTAAATAACATACCGGTCACTGCAACAAGCAGCAATGAATCTGTTGCCACAGTTACACCTGCCAATGGATTGACAAACTCTGATGGACAAGTTTCATTCACCATTACAGGCATCTCTAACGGAACTGCAACAGTAAATTTTAGCACAGATACCTTAACAGAACCTCTCTCAGTTACAGTCCTTTCAAATATAGCACCATGTGCAATAGCATCAAGCAGCGGTGGTGGTGTTGATAATTTCGGTCCAGAAAAGATGAACGATAATGTAGAAAAAGAAGATTGTTCCTATCATTGGATAAGGACTAGAAATGAAATCGGTCAAAAGAGGCAAGGCTGGATTAGACTGGATTGGAGCGAAAACGTTACCGTTAGCGAGATGATCATCCAGACAACGAATTGTGATGAAAGCTGTGGTAAAGATTCGGATGACCCTTTTTACATAGATCCAGGTAGAAATACTGGTAGCGGTATAGTTCAATATTTGGATGAGGATGAAATTACATGGATTACAAACGGTGAATTTGTAGATGAAGTTGGGGATGTAGAATATATATTCACAAAAACCATAATCACTAAAGCCATCCGTATCAAAAAAGTTTTACCTTCCATGCAATGTAAAGGACAGCAATCCAACCCTGTTGTTTTTGAGTGGAAGGTGTTAGGAACACCTTCCTGTAGATAACAACCTCTAATTCATTCCTGTCAAATCAAATTTAGTCAATATTTTTAAAACTTTATTGACTTTTCAAGTAGAAATATTTCAAATATCACACAATTATCCAGCTGATAAAAATTGATATAACGCTTAAACTCTGGTTAGGCATACATCAAAAAGTTTGTGTAGGCTGGGTATTCCAAGATTAATTTATTACCCCTAAAGCTACAAGATGATTTAGCCTAGGGAAGTATTTCATTGGTAAATTGTTTATGTACAAATTCTATCAAATACTATTCACAATATATTCATGGCTGTTATTTGTATCACTTTGGATACTTTCAACGTTTACAGCTATAATTTTAAGTATAGATACAAAAAATAAAGAAAAAGTATTTAATACCATTGAAAGGTTCTTTAGCTGCATTTCATTTAGACTCCTGGGTATAAAGGTAGAAATTCAAGGGGTAGAAAATATTCCTAAGGACGAGGCTGTTATCTTTATATCAAATCACCAAAGCATGTTAGACATAAAAATCTCTCTTGCTTACATACCAACAAACTTTAGTTTTATCTCGAAGGATACAATTTTTCATATTCCAATCCTGGGTGCATACATGAAAGCATCAGGACATATTCCCATTCAAAGGGATGAAGACAGAAAGGCATATGCTACTCTTTTGACTGCCATTAAGAATTTGACGGCCAAAAAAAAATCACTTGTGGTATTTCCGGAGGGGACAAGAAGTGAAGACGGCAAATTGGGTGAATTTAAAAGAGGTATTTCACTGATTATATTAAAATCAGGAAGAAGGGTTGTGCCAATGGCTATTTATGGTAGTAATCAATTTATGCCAAAACGTAGTTTATTATCTTGTCCAGCAAAAAGACGCATTAGAATATCTTTTGGTAAACCCCTCTCGTTTGACAGTTCAAGGACAGACCGTGAATACACTATTCATGTAACAAATAAATTGCGGGATGAGGTACAGGAACTATTACAGACATAAGCAGTAAAAAATGGTTGTCTTTTTAATTTCTATTTGTAATAATATCAAGACTTGAAAATGACAATATCTTAGTTGTTTTGCAGATTACCAATAAATTTTTGGAAAGACTTTTGAATAAATAACTTTGACGAAGGACACATGGGAGAATTATGAAAGCAGTAAATAACTTTTATAATTGACTTTAATATAGATTCCATATAAATTAAATAAAACCGAAGGGGATTTTTTTTGTAAATACTACAGCATAGCTTTTGCTATTCACACCCGCTTGGCGGGTGGTTTAACTCAGGAATTAAATTAATTGATCAGTATGATTAACGTACTTTTCGTGGATGAAAAATGATAAAATCCAAATACCAAGTAAATAAATTACTGCTATGTATCGGCATCTTCTTAATTATCTTTGGTTGCACATCGTCAAACAAAAAAGCGGAAAAAAGCAGAAATGCCAATCAATACCAGGTCGCTACGGAGTTTAATAATCTTGGTGCAAAATATGTAAATAAAGGTATGATCAATGATTCAATTGTACAATTCAAAAGAGCTATTTTGATCAATCCTGATTTTGCGGAAGCGCACAATAACCTTGGTGTGGCTTATTGCAGACAGAAAATGTTTGATGATGCAATTGCAGAATTAAAATTAACAATCAAGATTAATCCGGATTATTCCAAGGCACATGACAATCTGGGATTCGCATACAGAAATAGAAATATGTTTGATGAGTCCATTGCAGAACATAGTCTGGCACTGAAAATAAATCCTCAAGATGTGGAAGCAAAAAAGAATTTAGAACTTGCTAAAGAAGGGAAAAAAATGTATGAAAAAAGCCTGGCGTATCAAACCGCAAACAAGGAAATAGCCCCAGGAAGTGTTATTGGATACAACCAGTACATCAGAGGATTATTTGATGATGCCATAACATCATTTAAAAAGGTCTTGGATGAAGATTCCGATGATATGTTGGCATCTAGCTATCTGGGACATTCGTACGCCATGAAGGGAATGTTAGATGAGGCTATTCGTGTGTACAAAGAACTTATTATAAAAGATCCTTCTAATGTCTTAGTACGATTAAATCTTGGCGAGGCGTATTATAACAAGGGTCTTTGTGATGAAGCAATTTTAGAGTTTGACAACATAATAAAGACTAATCCAAACAACATGTGTGCCCTTTATAATCTTGGAGATGCTTATGCTGAAAAAGGTCAGTTAGACAAAGCCTCCATTATGTATAATAAGGTAATTGCATATAATCCAAATTTCCCGGAGGCATACAATAGGCTGGGAGCTATTTATCTCAGGGAAGGTTTATATGATGATGCAATTGCCACATGGAAAAAAACTTTAGAATTAACTCCCGCCTCGGCAAAAGCCCACTTTAATTTGGGATTGGCTTATACAAGTAAGGGTATGTTAGAAGATGCAATAAATGAATTTAAGAAAACCTTAAATACAGATCCGCAAAACATAGATGCTTATTATAATCTAGCTTATGCTTATGAAGAAAAAGATATGATAGACGAAGCCGTCGTAGAATACAAAAAGGCTTTGGATGTAAATTTGATTGAGAAAAGCAAAGATATCACAGAAATTGCAAATAAACAAAAAGAATCTGAGCCTGAAAATGTAATTGTTAAGCATGAAAATTGAAAGACAAAAGCCATGAAGCAAAAACTAAAGATACCCATAATAACGGTTATGGCAATACTTATTTCTTTGATTTCTATCTATTCCTTTATGCGTGTTTCATATGCAATTGAACATGCACATGGAACTGATCTGCTATGGAAATGTTTTGCGATATGGATTAAGAGTATCATATTAACGCAAGCGACACTTGTTGTGGGTGGATTGTTTTTATTCATGATGAGAAAACCCAAAGGTACAGTGTAATCAATGACGCGTTTTCTTGTACTTTTAATTGCCGCTTATGTCATTTATTACCTGTTTAAAAATAGTTTAAGAAGCAAAACAAAAAGAAATGCCCTTCAAAGTAATAAAGGAGAAAATACAGACGTAGTCAATACACACCTGAAAGAAATAGCCTATGTATTCTATTCAACTGCGAAAGACCGCGATACTTGCGATACATGTCTAGCGCTAGACGGGAAGCACCTACTTCCTAATCATAAAATTCTTAATGACATAAAACCTCCACACGTTGACTGCAGGAACCCCAAGGGATGTCGCTGTACGCTTGTATATGTAACACGGGATGAAGATGGTAGTAAAGAAATTGAGACTCTTTTAAAAAGGCGCGGCGGCTTATGTGATAGGCAAACAATTGACTGGGAACTCAGAAGGTGACGTCAAAGTTAAGAAGCTATTATCACGCTAGGAGTTGTTTAGAAAGTATGTCAAAAATAATCGTAATTTTTGTAACAGCCAGTTCTCTAGATGAGGCTAGAAAAATAGGGCAAACTTTGGTGGAAGAGGGATTAGTCGCCTGTTGTAATATTGTTCAGATGGTCGAATCTATTTTTAAATGGCAGGGTAAATTAAATATTGAACGTGAAGTGCTGATGATATTCAAAACGAGAGAAGAGAAATTTGATACAGTAGAGAAACGTATCAAACAATTGCATAGTTACGAAGTACCTGAGATTATTGCTATACCAATTACTCAGGGTTCAAAGAGTTACTTAGATTGGGTAGTTAATCAAGTTACAGCATAAATCGGTTTCCAGTAGTAATAACAATAGTTTGCCCTGAAAACTGGCATATATCAAGATTTTCCAATTCCTTTTAACAGTCCTAGTATCTTTTCTAGCAAACCTTCTCTATTTTCATAATTCACAGTTATCATCGTTACGTCTCCACGCTTTTTTATATTTTCAGTAAAAACATCACCGTTTTCCTTTATGACAGAAAGAAGAGACTTTTCACCATCAAGGATATTGCTTACCAATTCCTTAAACTTCATTGAAAAAAGCTCCATCTTTCCAATTTCATCAATAACAATAATCGCCTTGTCCTTTATAGCCTTCTCTAAAGTTGGAATGGCTACACTTTCGAAGGAATCAAGATCAACTCGATATTTACCAACTTTATAGTTACTATTGCAATCTACGTGGGCAAGGATACCATCCTTCCCATCCAGTGTAACAATTCTGAAGCCCATGCGTCTGTCCATAACACGAATCTCTTCCGTATAAAAACCTCCTGCATCTACTCCTAAAAGGGGTACAATCTTTTTAATTACAGTTGTCTTCCCAACGCCGGG
>MHXP01000186.1 GCA_001824485.1 Planctomycetes bacterium GWA2_39_15
TATTTTGTTAAGTCTTTCTTCTTGATCCATCTTTGCGTCCTCAGCGCTCTCTGCGGTGAATAGTTACTTATTTTCTTCTTTAAATTCCATAGCGCCTCCATACAGGGCACTGGCCCCGCCAGTAAGCTGACTCTGCGAGTCTATGAGGAAGTTGGCTGATGTGACAACCTTATTCCCCTCCTCCAGACCTTCCAGGACAGGGTAATAATCACCCGCCTTTGGGCCGAGAGTGACTTCTTTTCCCATATATTGTCCGTTGCCTTTATCTATATAGACAATCTTTCTTATGCCGGTATCTAATACTGCAGTTGCTGGAATGGCAAGTACCTGTGTGGTTTTCTCAAGATGCATCCCACACTTTGTACAATCAGCAGGTTTATCAGAAATTACTTCCTGATGCATTGGACAAGCGTAAACTGTGCGCTTCTTGGGTTCGATTTTTCTAGTCTTTATTCCTAACGCTTCCTTGACTTCCCATCGTCCCATTTGCCTTTTACAATCCGGACATTCTCCAGGTTTATCTGAGGTCATGCAGGCCATGGGACACATGTATACGAATTTTTCTTTCTTTTCACCTGTGGGTAGAGTTATTGTTATACTCTTTTGTAACATCATGCCACACATTGGACATGACTTTGGTGCGGTGGTCGGATCCCATTCTTGTGGGCAAATACATGTTAACTTT
Organism: Planctomycetes bacterium GWA2_39_15; assembly: GCA_001824485.1. Lineage (GTDB taxonomy): Bacteria > Planctomycetota > Brocadiia > Brocadiales > Brocadiaceae > 2-12-FULL-39-13. The sequence goes on from MHXP01000186.1 coordinate 686, forward strand.
TCACCAGAAACTTCAATAGGTAGCTCCTTTTTTTCAAGATGCATACCACATACTGGACAGTCACCATCTGTTTTTGATGCATAGCATTTCATAGGGCACTCGTATAGAGTCTCTGTTTTAACCGACGGTTCTTTTTTTACAATTTCTTCTCCTTTAGAGACAGGAACTTTTTCCAGTTCCATTCCGCACACAGGGCAATTCCCAGGTTCTTTAGAACTATGGCATTTCATGGGACATATATATTCATATTCGGCTTCTTGCTGTGTAGACGACTCTTTAGTAGCAACCAGCTCAATTTGACTAGGGGGGGTTTTTGTAAATGGAATATTATCCTCTGGACATATCCCCGGTCTGCTGGACTTTATTTCAGGGTGATTTGGGCAGACATAATCCAATCCACTTACGTAATTCTGACCCTGTTTATCAAGCTCTTCAATAGGTATTCGTATGCGGGCATTGACATACATGGAAGGTTTGAGTTTGAGTTGGTGGTTAGGGATATCGCAACGAATCTTTACTGACCGTGTCTTGTCATCCAGGAAGGGTTCTATAAAGGCTATCTTTCCAATAAAAGCCTCTCCTGGATATGCGGGGGTTGTGACTTCCACCTCCTGTCCGACCTTAATCCATGCCATTTCATATTCATAAATATTGGCCTTCATCCATACATTCAATAGGTCGGCTACGGTGTATAGCATCTCGCCCTGCATAACGTATTGGCCTTCCAATGCCTTTTTCTCTATGACAATGCCGCTAATAGAGGCATATATAACGGTATGTTGTTTTATCTTTTTATCTTTCGTAAGTTCTTCAATCTGTTTTTCTGTGACACCCCACCACAATAATCTCCTTTTGGACGCATCAACGAGTAATTTCGCGCCGTTTATTACTTCATCAAAAGGACTCTCCGTAACTTTTTCTAAGGTTTCCAGCGCTAACAGATATTCTTCCTGCGTAGATACAAGGTCGGGACTATATATCCAGACCATGGATTCCCCCTTTACAACTTGAGTACCTGTGAAATCAACAAAGAGCTTATCAATCCTGCCCGGTATCCATGCCGAGACTAAGGCCTTGAGTCTTTCGTCATATTCAATTATTCCAACGGTATAAATGTCTTTAGTCAATGATCTAAATCCAACCACGTCGGTTTTGACCTGTGCTAGTTTACGGGCTCGTTCACTCAGTTCTATGGTAGCGAGTGCGCCTGCTTCTTCGGCGCCCGCACCTTTTTCATACACTGAAATCAGGTCCATAGCGCAAATAGGACATTTGCCGGGTTTATCCATCTTAACGGAAGGATGCATACCGCAGGTCCAATAAAATATCTTCTTTTCTTTTATTTCTTCTGCGCTTGCGGAAGAGACAAGGTTTAATACACCTTGTAGAGACGCATTGCAATGCGTCTCTACACCATCGGGCACGTGAGTACAAAGAAGGATACCAAGAATAACAACCACAGGTTTAATCAAGTTGGACACGGACAAACAAGTTTGTCCGTGCCACCCTCTTCTATTGAAATTTCTGTACTTGTGAAGAAGTTTTTTAAAGGACATAGAGCACCCCATTCGTAATTAGTTGTGAAAGAAAGGAGAATGGGAGAGGATGGAGAAGTGGAGAAAAGAGCAATTTATTTCTTTTTTTCCATTTTTCCATTTTTCCATTTCCCCTTAATTTATTTTCGTGTTTATTCGTGTAAATTCGTGGGTGAATAGTTATAGTTGTTCTATTGCGTCAGCTGCATACCAACAGCTTTTTCCAGGTTTGCCAGGTTTTGCTCGAAATCAGTCAGTGCCCTGTAGTAAAGCAGTCTTGAATTCAAAAGAATTCTCTGGCTGTCAATCAAGGCAAGAAAATCTATCCTGTCAGCCTCATATCCAATACGGGCAGCCTTTAATGACTGCTCGGCCTGTGGGATTACTCCTGTTTTATAAAGATTTATTGTGCTTTCAGAGGATTGTACTTTAATTAAATAATCTTTGACCTCAAATAATGTCTTGTTGTTGGCGAAGCGATAATCCGACTTAACTGCATTAAGTTCTTCTTTTGATTCTTTTACTTTTGAACGATTCTTGGGCCAAAACCATGGAACATTGATAGTAAACGCAGATGCCCATGTATCAGACCGTTTATCTTCTTGCATATATTCCACCATAGGTTCAAAATCTGCATAGTAATAATCCTTCTTAGAAAGTTTTAAGGTTGCTTCTTCCCTTTTAATAGCGTGATCATACTTCTTTAGTTCAGGTCTATTTTTAATAGCAATGTCTTCCAGTTCTTTTATCGTTAAGTTCAGGATGTGTTTTTTAAAAGGGCGAGGCTTTCCCAAAGGAGTTTGTGTAGGTCTGTCTAATAAAGTATTTAATCGGGCAATTAAAGATTCTTTTTCCTTGTTTAAAACAATCATGTTGTTGGCTAATGTGGATAATTCAACCTGTGCTGCAAGGACATCCCTCTGTGTAGTTTTACCAACAGAATACTTTGTCGCTGCTATTTTTGTAAACTTGCGGAGCAAATCTCTGTTTTCTTCAGTAATGTCTATTGCGTTGTTAATGTAATGGAGTTCATAGAAGGTGGATTTAATAAGAGCAATAATTTCCTGTATTTTAGACTGCCATTCCCTTTCTGTAATGTTTGCTTCTTCTACAGCTACTTCACCTTTGAGACGTAGTTTCCCGGGGAATGGTATCTTTTGTGAAACGCTGTAGCGCTGTTGCAGCATTTCAGTTTGTCCATTAATATTTATAGGGCTGTTAGACATATCATAAGAACCGGCGCGAATGGATGGGTCATCCAGTGACTTAGCCTGTGTAATCTTAGCCTTTGCAGCATTTAAGCGTTTCTGGGCTGCAATGATCTCAGGATTATGTTCTGTGGCCTCCTGTACTAACCATTTTAAGTCCAATGGTGCTTCTGGCTCATTTAGTTCAATGATAACATTCTTACTGTCTGTTTGTTTATGGGGGTTTTTATTTATTTCTTCAGCAAAAGTGGTTGTAATGGAGAAAATAAACAGGATAGGCAAAAGCAGAAATTGTTTCGATGGTATTTTACTCATGTTGAGCTCCGCTAGATATACATTGCTACAATTAGCAAAAAGTTGATCTTTGAAACTTATTGTCTAGAGCCTTAGACATGTAGCTTACAACTAGTAGCAGGTAACCATTAGATTATCCACATTTAATCATGTGGCACGTCTTTGTTTTACAATCCATTGTATGGGCGGATAAAAAGGGCTTATAAAACAAAGACAAACAGATTGTTAAAGTAATAAAAAGCGACAAAAAACAAGAAAGACATAAACGTGCTTCTTTTTTCAGAAAAGAAAGTGTATTCCCGAAATGAGAAGGTATCGTTTGATGGCCAACTAAACGTCTAATTCGATCTTCAACAATCTCATGCCCCCTGTAAAATGAAACAGGAGGGGATATTATGTTTACCGCATTAGATTTGGATAATTTTACAAGTGCACTTGCAAGTTCTAAAGGTTCTCTGGAGAAGTTTATGGCATTATCATCTGCTGCCTTTTCTGATGCAGAAGAGAATATGTTTAACAAATAAGGGTTCATTGGAAGAAAGAAATTAAGTGCATGAAGCACCTGTATAATAAATAGTTTTAAAGGAACTTTATTATTTTTGTGATGTATTTCATGGAGAATCACGGCTAGAAGTTCTTTTGTTGTTAGATAAGAACAAATACCTGTGGATAAGTATATTTTTGGTTTCCAAAGACCTGATGTAAAGGCACAACGTAAATTACTATTATCAAGAAGTACAACGTGGTTATAAAGACGAATACTGGATAAAATGTTTTTTAACTTAGGATTGTAATTAAGGGATAGGGGGGAGGTAAGTGAACGTGTAAAAGTGTAACTCAGTAATAATATGGAAAGCATTTTGTAGATAGCCATACATATTCCAACAAAGAGTATCGCAATACAACCCCAAGGCACTAACATAAAAAGAGTACGTAGTGTAAAGAAGCATTTTAAACAAATACTATCACAACAGGTAACATATTGATAAGCATACTTGGTATCAGATATGTACCCCCTTAAGCCCATTGCGATGCCTGTGATAACAGTGCATAAAATCGCAAGGTTAATAAATACTATAGCTGCAAAATATAATTGTGCCTTTTCTTGTTGGTTCTTAATTAAGTTTTTCATATGACATTTCCAGTACACACCGCTTAACATCCTTGTGTGTTATTTAGTAAATGATTTTCTTTGTCTTTTGGATTCAATCAGTTTGGTGAAATATTCTATCTTATCTGGATCTATCTGTGCCATATAATCAACAAAGTGTGCAATTGCAGTCTGGAAAGAAAATTCAGAAACACCTTCAACAACCTTTTTTGATACAAGTTCATAAAATTGTTCTTTGTTATGAGCAGGTTTATATAAATATGCCTTTCCGACCTTTCTTTTTGTAAGAAGGCATTTCTTAACCATTCTATTAGTAACAGTAATTACTGTTGAATATGAGACGTTTCTGTCAGCAGAAAAAATGTCCAGAATATTCTTTACAGAGGACTCCCCACGATCCCATAATACCTCCACAATATCTTTCTCCAGTGACCCCAAGACTTGGTTTAGCCCTTCTTTAAAAGGGTTGAAATTGAATTTTAAATTTAATTTGTTGCTCATAGCTGTATTTAAATAAAAGTAGATTATGCCTTGAGTAGATTAAGAACTCAAAAGCATTATATTCTACATACTGTAAAATATGCAAGAAAATTTTATGATAATTGATTAATTGTACATTTATGCTATAATTTTTTGAAATAAAATGTATCTGTTCTTGTAGACTGATGCTGAAACAAGTAATAATTTGTTACCAGTAAATATGCAATATAATATCACACATTTTTAAAAGGTCATTCTTATTATGAAAATACTAGTGACGGGTGGGGCAGGCTTTATTGCTTCTCATTTGGTAGATAGATTGATTGAAGAAGGGCATTATGTAATTGTAGTTGATAACCTTTCCGCTGGAAGAAAAGAAAATGTCAATCCAAAGGCATCATTTTATAAGGTAGATATTTGTGACTCAGTAGCGTTGGAAGATGTTTTTAAGAAGGAGGGACCCGAGATTGTTGACCATCATGCCGCTCATGTTGATGTGAGAAAATCTGTAGAGATGCCAGTTTATGACGCTAATATTAATATTTTGGGCTCTCTAAACCTTTGCGAATTGTCAAAAAAATATCAAGTCAAAAAGTTCATATATGTTTCAACAGGCGGCGCTGTTTATGGTGAACCTAAGAATTTGCCAGTCAAGGAAACATGCCCCGTTGAACCTCTCTCACAGTATGGAGTGAGCAAGCACACAGTAGAACATTACTTGTCTATTTTCTATAAATTATATGGACTGAATTTTACTGTCTTAAGGTATCCTAACGTTTACGGACCAAGACAGTCTCCATATGGTGAGGCCGGGGTGGTGGCAATTTTCACTGAATTAATACTTCAGAATAAACATCCAACAATTTTTGGTGATGGTTCTAAGACTAGAGATTATGTCTATGTTGAGGACATTATTGCAGCAAATATGAGAGTTCTTGATAATGTAGGAAACGGAGAGATTTACAATCTGGGGTGGGGGAAAGAAATTTCAGATTTAGAAGTATTCAATACCGTCAGAAGGGCGCTGGGATCAGATATTGAGCCCATTTTTAGTCAAAAGCGCCCTGGCGAGATTGATCATATAAGTTTAGATAGCTCAAAGGCAATGAAAGAACTTAAATGGAAACCAAAAGTAACCTTTGAGGAAGGTGTAAAACTAGCAACTCAGTATTACAGAGAATTAACAAAACATTAATACAAACGAGATTATTATCGTTTTGTCCATTGGAAACTTTTTCTGGCACCCTTTTGGCCATATTTTTTACGTTCCTTCATTCTACTGTCTCTTGTTAAAAATCCTCCTTCACGCAAAGGTTCGGCAAGAGCCGAGTCTGATTTCACTAAGGCACGTGCAATACCAAGAGATATTGCCCCTGCCTGACCAGTTATACCTCCTCCGTTGACATTTGCCAAAACGTCAAAATCTCCTTGTGCTTTTGTAGCTTTTAAAGGGGAGCATACCATGCCTCTATCTCTGTCTATTGGGAAATAGCTATCTAGCTCCTTATTATTTACTGTGATCTTCCCATTCCCTTTTTTTAACCTTACTCTTGCAATAGATGTTTTACGTCTTCCTGTGCCCCAAATGTATTGTTCTACCGCCACGTTTCTCTCCTTCTATTAATTACGAATTACTAATTCTTTTGGTTGTTGTGCTTGATGTGGGTGCTCAGCACCTGCATAAATTTTTAATTTTTTCAGCATAGCTTTCCCTAGCTTTGATCTGGGTAGCATTCTTTTTACCGATCGGTTGAACACTTTTTCAGGTGCAGTTTCAAGGGTCTTTCCCACCATACGTTTTCTCAAACCACCCTGAAAATGAGTTACATAATAATGAATTTTCTCCTTCATCTTTTTTCCAGTAAGCTTTACCTGACTAGCATTAGTAATAATAACAAAATCTCCAACATCAACATGGGGTGTATATTCTGGTTTGTGTTTACCTTGAAGGACTCTTGAAACGGTGGTTAGCATCCGTCCAAGAATCTTATCCTTGGCATCTACTATATACCAATTTCTTTTTACATTTTCTTTTTTAGCCATAAAAGTGTTCATTTTATTATATTCCTTAAACTGAGTGTATCAAAAAAAGCGCCTTATGCAAGATAAGGCGCTTTTTTATCATAAACTACTTATAAACAAGAGTCTATTTATGGCAAGGACAAGGGTCTGTCTTACCTGACTCACATTTCTCTTTGCACTTTGCATCTTTTGGGCAAGCACAAGCCGCTGCAAAAGTATTAGCAACGCCAACACTAAACATCAAAGCACCAACAAATGCCATAGTAATACCAATTTTCTTTAACATTTTACATTTCCTCTAAAATATTATGTATTAAATAAAGATAGGGTACGTTAATTATTATTTCTTACAAGTACAATCTTTAGATTTTCCTGAACAATGACTGCAAGGACATCCTTCTGGACACTCACATGCACCGGCGATAGCAGATTTTACAAGCGTTGGTACGTTTGTTAAGCCGATTCCAAACATGAGTGCACCAAACACCATCAACGAAACATACAGTTTTCTCACTAACCATCACCTCCTTAGTCTTTAATATACTTCGGTGTTCCGAACTAAGAACCAATACTTACAATTACTTATATTTTATAACAAAATATATTACTATTGTCAATTATATTTTATTCAAATAGCAGGATTAAATTTTAATTGACTTAACATATAGTATGACATTAACATAATAAAGCTTTATGCTATTTATATTACTTCATTTACTACTTTTTACAATAGAAATTTATCAACATGCCACAAGAAATATTAATAGATTTAAGTACTTTGGACTTAAATAAGTCAATAGTGGACATGAATGAAATTAGGGCCATTATACCACATCGTTTCGAGATGGAGCAAATAAATGGCATCATAAAATTTGACCCGGAGCAAAAGATTATTGTGGGTTATAAAGACGTCTCAAATAATGAATTTTGGGTGCGTGGACACATCCCGGGCCGTCCACTCATGCCAGGAGTACTTATGCTAGAAGCTGCAGCACAGTTATGTACATATTATTATAAGAAAACCACTCAGGACGATCGTTTCTTAGGCTTTGGCGGAGTTGATAAAGTTAAATTTCGCGGTAAGGTTGTGCCCGGAGACAAAATTATTTTAATAGCTAAAAACAAGGAATTACGCTCAAGGAGGGCTGTATTTGATACACAGGGTGTTGTAAATGGTAATTTAGTATTTGAAGGTGTTATTATTGGGATGGTAGTGTAGTTACTGAACATTTTATAATTTATTAGTTTTTAAATTATTCACAACGCTTAATTCCAGAAGATTTTTGATATGCTTAATAAAATAATCTGGTTTGATGTGTTTGTCTTGTTCTTTTAGATATGCTTTAAAATGTCTGCCATGTTCAAACATTACCGTAATTATCCCCAAAGACTTACCCGCAGTTAACTCATCATCTATCTTATCACCAACACAAATAATTTCTTCGGGTTTTAAATTATACCTTTGCATTATTTCTTTAAAGCAGTTTTTTTTTGTATAACTATTATTCCTATCGGCAATCAATATTTCGTCAAAATAACTATTATTTAACCCAAGAACATCTATTTTTTTTCTCTGTATTTTTTCATCACCGGAGGAAACGAGGATCCGCCTGTAACCAAGCGTTTTTAGTTGGATCAGGGTGTCAATTACATCGGGAAAGAGCGTAATGTTAGATATAGCAACTTGAACAAATTCACTTAAAAATTCTTTTGCACAAGTACTCGGAAGATTGTAAAGCTCTACGATCTTTTCATAGATATTTACCCTTATTCCATATTTTTCTTCCGTCTCTAACTGTAGTTGATATGCTTCATCTTCAGAACCGTTGATTAATTTGGCAATCGTTTTGGCAACCCCCCTCCTACCGCGTAATACAAGAGTACCACTACAATCATAAAGGGTATCATCGAGGTCAAAAATAATTGTCTTAATTTTTTTTGGGTTATTTAACATGCTTATCTGAGGTAGGCTTCGGTTACATAACGGCGCATCATGCGGTGACTATTAAAGTAATAGGCAATTTTACCAATAGAATTTTTCATGATTTTTATCCATTGACTTCTATCGTGATAATACATCGGAATAATTATATTTTCTAATTTATTGTACAAATCCTCAGCATCCACCGTGTCGTTAGTGCTGGTAAGTGAGGATTCCAAAGGTTTGGGACCGATAGACCAGCCCGTAATTCCCTCGATGTGTCCCTCAATCCACCACCCGTCCAAAATACTAAAATTTATTACTCCATTGTGAGCAGCTTTCATACCACTGGTGCCAGATGCCTCACGAGGGCGTAATGGCGTATTTAGCCAGACATCCACCCCAGAAACTAATTTTAATGCCATCTCGATATTATAGTCTTTTAAGAATATAATTTTGACTTTGTTGTCAATAGTTTTTGCAAGATCAATAATCCTTTTTATGATATCTTTGCCGGGCGTATCTTTTGGGTGTGATTTCCCGGCAAAAATAATCTGAAATTTTCCTTTTTCACATATCTTTGAAAGACGTTCAAGGTTTGAAAATATCAAATCAGCCCTTTTATATGAAGTAAATCTCCTAGCAAATCCAATGGTAAACACATCCTGCTCTATTTCTACTCCAGAAACCTTCTTTATATAATTAATCAGTTCATTTTTAGCCTGAAGATGTGCCTTCCACAATTCCTCATCTGGAATAGTTTCGGCACGAACAAATAACTCCGGCTCATTTGCCCAGCCTGTAATATATTTATTATACAATTGCTTAAAACTTTCGCATGTCCATGTGAATGAGTGAACACCATTTGTAATAGCATTGATTTCATATCCTGGGAATAATGCCTTAGATACTTCACCGTGCTTCTTGGCAACACCATTAATATATTTACTAAGATTTAACGCCAGAAGCGTCATATTTAGTTGGTACTCACCACCGAGTCTTTTCAATAATTCAAATGGAACAATCTCACCAAGAACTCTTTTTACAAGCTCATGAGAAAAACGGTCATGACCTGCCTCAATAGGTGTGTGAGTCGTAAATACGCACAAGTCTTTTACGGTGTCAATATCCCATATCCATCTCTCATCCCAGACACTTTCTACGTCTCTTTTGTGCGTTAAGAGCAATTCAAGTGTCAGTAAACTGGCATGTCCTTCGTTCATATGGTACTTTTTTATATGAAATCCGAGTGTGTGGAGCATACGTACTCCACCGATACCCAGTACGACCTCCTGTTTCAGCCGATAACAATCATCACCACCATAAAGATGTGCTGTAATCTCTCTATCCTCTTTTATATTTTCCTCAACGTCTGTGTCTAGATAGAATACTTCTACTTCCCCACCTGTAATGCTTTGCACCTTATAACACCAGGCTTGAACATGAACATTGCGTCCTTCAATTTTAATCTCGATCTTTTTAGGTAAAAGCGTCATAAACTTGGATGGATCCCAATCTATAGGGTATTCAATCTGTTTTCCATCTTTATCAATATCCTGACGAAAGTACCCCTTTTTTGAAATTAGCGTAACAGCAACCAAAGGTATTTTGAGGTCTGCCGCTGATTTTAGGGTATCCCCGGCAAGGATACCTAAACCACCACTATAGGTTGGTATATTATTGGAGAATCCGATCTCCATTGAAAAGTAGGCAATAGTTGCTTCGCTATTCATATGTTGTGGGACACGTAAGTTTACTCATCCTTTGGGGGAGAATAGTGTTTTCTGAATAGTCTACAGGACAGTCAATAATGGTTAGTCCTTGATATTTAAAAGCATCCTTTAATATAGGTTTAAACTCATTTGCAGATTCTACACGATAGCCTTTGGCTCCAGAACTCTCTGCGTATTCAATAAAGTCAGGGTTAGAGAATTCCACAAAGGCTGAATGTCCAAAGGCATTTAATTGCTTCGATTTAATTATACCATAACTACCGTCATTAATAATCAACGATACAAAGGACACACCGATCCTAGCAGCAGTTTCTAACTCCTGGGAATTCATCAGAAAGCCACCGTCTCCCATAATTTCAATGACCTGCCGTTCAGGATGGATTAATTTTGCGGCAATTGCGCCTGGCAGTGCAATACCCATTGATGCAAAACCATTTGAAATAATGCATGTTTTGGGTTTGTAAACAGGATATATATGTGAAACCCATAGTTTATGAGCACCCACATCGCAAATTAAAATATCATCTGGTTTTAATGTTTCACGTATATCACACAATATCTTCTGTGGTTTCATGGGAAACGATTTGTAGTTACACATAGTCTTACACTCTTCTAAAATTCTATTTCGCAAAACGCCGACAATGTGTTTTGTATTTTTTATCCTGACAATACCAGATAAATGGTCGAGTGTTATTGAAATTTTACCAATCACTTCCATATCAACATTATAATATGCATCTACTTCGCTGGATGTGTAGTCTATGTGAAGTATTTTTTTAGCTTTATGTGGATTCCACTTCTGTGGATGGTATTCTACAAGGTCATATCCGATGGCAACAATCAAGTCTGCTTGATCAAATCCACATGAAATATAATCATCAGCCTGTAAACCAATGGAAAGTAAGGAAAGAGGGCAATCATCAGGAATCGCTCCTTTGCCCATAAAGGTAGTGGCTACAGGAATATTCAATTTCATTGCAAAGTTAGTCAAAGATTCAGCCGCTTGTGCTCTGAGTACTCCATTTCCTGCAAGAATAATCGGATAACTTGCATCAGAGATTAATTTTGCTGCAATTTTTAATGTTTCTTCAGTGGGGTAGGGGACATGCACGTCCTCCTTTAAAGGAATAGGCTGGGCTAAGATATCGGCTTTTGCAACATCTTCTGGAATATCAATATGAGTTGCGCCATGTTTTTCCATCTGTGCTAGTTTAAATGCCTTTCTGACAACTTCAGAAATTATATCGGCGGTATGAACAAGTGTGTTCCATTTAGGGATAGGTTTAAATAACCCAACAGTATCCATGTATTGATGTGATTCTTTATGCATACGGTCGAGACTTGCCTGTCCAGGAATAGCAACAAGGGGTACTCTGTCCAGATTTGCATCGGCAACACCAGTTACAAGATTGGTGGCGCCTGGACCAAGAGTAGATAAACAAACGCCAGCCTTACCTGTTAATCGCCCGTACACATCTGCCATAAATGCAGCGCCTTGTTCATGACGTGTTGTAATAAATTGAATCTTCGAACCAACGAGGGAGTCGAGGATGTCTATGTTTTCCTCACCATGAATTCCAAATATGTATTGGACATCCTCGTTTTCAAAGCATTTAAAAGGTAGATCAGATGCTTTCATAATTTTATTGATTAAATAGAACGCAGATTTACACAGATAAACACAGAAATATTTTGAGATGATTTTAATGTTGAAGATTTTTAACGCTGAGTTAATTCTGATAATCTGCGTTTATCTGTTTCCAATTAAGAAATAAACTAAATATGTATGGGTTTATCAATGGCTGCATGAGCGGCTTCCAAGATAGCTTCGGAGAGAGTAGGGTGGGGGAACATGTTATTAGATAATTCTAATGCTGTTCCATCCAAAGCAGTGGTTAACGACATGCCCCACATCATCTCTCCTACGTTGGGGCCTATAGCGTGCATACCCAGTATCTCACCGTATTTCTCATCTGTAATAATCTTTACAAACCCGTCCTCATACTCATCGTCAATAACAGCCTTGCTATTAGCAATAAAAGGGAATTTCCCTACTTTTATTTTATAACTCTCGTTTTCCGCCTCTTCCTGCGTAAGTCCGATACCTGCTACCTGTGGAAAACAATAGGTCACTCGTGGTATATTTTGATAATTTATTGGGGTAGTTTCCCTGCCCGCAATATGAGAGACAGCCTGTATACCTTCATTCGATGCCTTGTGGGCAAGAAGGGGGACACCTGTGATGTCTCCGATTGCATATAGTCCGCTTTGGCTTGTTTCCATCACCTCATTGACTTGTAGATATTTTCCTTTAAAAATTAATGACATTTTTTCTATTCCGATATTTGCTAAGGCTGGTGTTCTGCCCAATGCAAGAAGTAAGCAATCCGCATTTAAAAATTCTTTGTTTCCATTTACGGTAGAGGGGAGAGGTGTGTTAATTTTTCTTTTTACTTCGACACTAACACCATTATTAATTTGAATATTTTCTAAAGAAGTGCTTGCAAGGATGTCTATACCTCTTTTAGTAAGTATTTTTCTTAAAGTAGCGCTGATTTCTTTGTCTTCGGCAGGAAGAATGTCATTCAAAAGTTCAATAATGGTTACCTTCGATCCAAGTATGTTAAAAAGATATGCAAATTCTACTCCTACAGCGCCACCTCCTGCAATAATAATGGATTTAGGGATATCCACTCTCATCAAAATATCATCGCTGGTAAGCACATGTTTTTTATCGTAGGGAATTGCTTTAGGAATGATTGGGACTGAACCTGTGGCTAATATAATGTTTTTTGCGTTTATTTCACCGGTGTCAGTTCCATTTTTTTTAATAGTGACTTTGTTTGAAGATGTGAGATATCCTTCACCCTCAAAAACATCTACACCATTTTTTTTGAGGAGGAATTGAATTCCATTGAATAGTCGTTTAATGATAGATTCTTTACGACGATGAAACTGTGGATAATTTATCCCTAGTTTATCAACAGTAATTCCATATTCATTTGCTTTGAGGAACTTATTGTAGAGGTCTGCTGAGTGGAGAAGTACCTTTGTTGGAATACAGCCCTGATGTAAGCAAGTACCGCCAACCTTGTTTTTTTCAACGAGAGCAGTTTTTATTCCTAACTGAGCGGCCTTTATAGCAGCAATATAACCACCGGGGCCACTACCTATAATTACAAGATCGAAGGGGGCGCTTCTTTCTGGCAATTATGCTTCCTTTTTCCACGTAAATAATATTACAAATATAAGCGCAATGGCAACAATCATTATAGCTTTAGGGCTAATATCTGGGATGATTGACTTTTCCATAGATAATGATAATAATTTACCTATCATAAATTTTCTCTCCTTTTACACAAAATCTAAATTTTTATTTATTACAAAAGCACATCATGATTTTTAAAGTTACGTGCTTTTGTAAAATTCATTTAAAATAAATATATTGTGTTATGTACTGACGGTTTCCATGACGGGTTTTGTTACTGTCACTGCGTTTGATTTGTACCAGTCTTTGTAATAATCACCAGAATCATACAGTTCTTTCAAATTCTGTAATACCTGTTCAAACACCTGTTTCCAGTCTGAGCCTACCCTAAAAGCAAACATTGAATTCCTTGGATTTTTTGTTGTCTTAATGGAGTTTCTGAAACGCAACCTTAGATTATCACCTGCATAAATATGGTCGTAAACATACTGCATGCCGTCAATAAAGTCTTCTAATGTCATGTCTACGAAACGATGAACCACATGGGCTGTATCGTAATACTGCCAATCC
>MHXP01000187.1 GCA_001824485.1 Planctomycetes bacterium GWA2_39_15
GTTCAGAACTGGTTAAAAAGGCCGATTGTTACGAGCTGGTAATGGGCGACCTGAAAGAAGCCTGTGAACTGATAGAGGGTCTAACGGGGAAAACATCTGCTTTGGTAGAATCTGAAGCGCTGAATAATATCTGGAAACGGAAGGTGTTGTTGTAAAAAACTTTTCAGCAAGGGGTTTTCGTGGCTATGATGACAGCAGAGCGCATTCCTGTAAATACCGGAGAGCAGGTTATCCTGGAACGGTACGAGTCTATCCTTAAGGAAGCCGATAGGTTATTTCAGGATTACGTTCTCAAACATTCTTTGAAGATGACGTGTTGCAGCCCGGCCTGTTCAGAGTGCTGTGTTTGCGATGTTGCAATTTCCTTTATAGATGCCTGGTATCTGCAGATGGGTATGCAAGCCCTGGAGCCTGAAGTAGTATATAGTATAAGGCGGAATGCCATGAGGAATATCGCAAAGTTGGAAAGGCTCGAAAGGATTGCAGAAGCTATCGAGGAAAGATCTGCCGGTACAGTTCAGGATGCAGTAGTACCTCTAAGCCACATCTTGAAACATAAGCTGAAATGTTCTTTTATTGGCGACCAGGGATGCCTGGTATATCAGTACAGATCCATCATCGGGAGACTCTTCGGTGTTCCGCTTACAATATGGGAAAACGATGACGATCCCTGTTGGTGTGCCCTGAACACCCCGGATATTACTCATCTGCAGGTCCTTGATGCACGGAAACTGCAGGATACGGTGGAGAAACTATCTCATGAACTTGAGATGATCTTGACAGGCAAAATACAACCGCAATTTCCCCTCTGGTTCTTTGCGATATTTTCCGTAAAGAATTTCATGGGAAAAAAAGAGACGACAGGAAGCGAGGTATATGCTGAAGAACGGAAATTCAGGGTATACAAAAGGCTCATGAGAATGGCCGTATATAGCGCTCCTGCTATAGCCACAGTTCTGGCTGCGGAGGAAGAATAAGTAGCAGAAAAGGCAGGTTTTTATATAAATAATAGTTTATAGAAGGAGATATAGTTATGGCAGAAAAAGAGCTAAATCCTGATGAACAGAAGCTTCAGGTACGCCGCAGACTCATGAAAATGGCCATATATAGCATTCCGGCTATTGCCACAGTTCTGGCTACCGAAGAGGATGCATATTCCGGCGGTGATGATGACGATGATGATTGGGGTTCTGGGTCAGGTTCTGGTTCTGGCGGAGGAGGAAAAGGAAAAGGAAAGAAACCAAAAAAGAAGTTTAGAAAACACCCGAAAGACAAGAAAAAATACAAACACGGTCTTTCATGAAATTAATTTTACTTTATCATAAAGATTTATGGGGTTATCCTTATTTGTAATATTCAGCCTGTGAAAAGTACTTGTATTGGTACACCATCAAATCTATCAGAAACGCAGGTTAAATCTGTGAGCAGGTCTCAAATGGCCTGTATTAGGCCATCAGATGAGATAATGGATTTTTGTGAACGAAGCGAAACGTTAGAGTATATTTTCCAGATATTGAATCCTTTCGTTGAAGTAGCAGTTTCCCCTTCCTCATGGCCTGAGGTATTGAGCATTTCTCAAAATGAAGGGCTTTCTTTTCTGCTTTATAAAAGCGCTGCAAAGAAGAATATTAACATACCTTTTTCCGTCAAACAAAGCCTTAAACAGGAGTATATTTATAACTGGGGCAGAAATATTCGTATCCTTGAAGAGCTGGCAGTTTTGCTCGGTGTGTTCAAAAACCCTGTCATAGTTTTAAAAGGCGCCGCCCTTCTTTCTTCTGTATATGAGGATTTTGGCCTAAGAATGCTGGGTGATGTTGATATCCTTGTAAAGCCAGAGGACGTTCCAAAGATTGATAAGGTACTGTCTCAATCTGGTTATCAATCCGATCATACACTGAGTTTTTATCGTGTAACTAACTATCTCAATAGTATGGTATATGGGAAAAACGGCTCTCCGCTTCTTCTTCATCTGCATTGGCACTTAATTAATAATGCACTGCCAAACTATGTTTACGCGGAGAAAATTAATATGGATAAGATATGGAATGAGGAGATTCCGTTAAAAATACGAGAATCAAATGCCCTATGTCTCGCTCCCCATCACCAACTCCTCCATCTCTCAGAACACGCTATGAAGCATTCTTACAATACGCTTATCCATGTATGGGATATACACCAGGTGATAAGCCATGGGAAAGAAAAATTAGACTGGGAAAGGGTTTGCAGAGAATCTGTGGAGTTTCAACTAAGAAGTCCTTTATTTTATAGCTTATGGCTGAGCAAAGAGTATTTTGGCACTTGTGTGCCTCAGGAAATTTTGGAGTCCCTCCGCCCCCGGCATAAGGGGGTGGGAGAAAAGATTTTTTCCAGCCTACTCAGGCAGGGTAAACGAAGGGAAAAGCTTTGCTGGTTATTTTATTTTTCTCATATTTCCACCTTGCAAAAAAAGATAAAATTTGTTTTCCGTACCCTATTCCCTCCTATAGATATCCTGGTACACATGGAAGATATTGAAAATGGAGAAAAAAGTTTTCTGATCTGGAAGGTAGCGCTGAGAAGGTTCCGGAAGGCGTTCCTGCTTTTTAGCAGAAAATAAAAAAGGCATGTTTATTAAACATGCCTTTTTATTGAATCTCAAAAAAACAAGTGTTATTTTGCAGCCTTTTCGTGTTGATGGTCCTTGGCTACCTCTTTCTCACAGTCAAAGCAGAAGAACGTCTTTCCGCATTCATGTCCTTCGCCAACCTCTGCATTGCAGGTGAGGCAGAAATGGGTGACACCACAAATGTGTTCGTCTCCCCCCTCTTTCTCGCAATCGTAACAGAAGTAAGTTACGTCGCAGATATGGCCTGCCCCAACTTCTTCTTCGCATTTTACACAAAAAGTAGTTACACCACAGATATGGCCATCTCCGACTTCTTTTTTGCAATCGTGGCAAAAGAATGTCAAATCACAGATATGTCCGGGACCCACTTCTTCCTCGCATTGTTGACAAAATGTTGTAACACCACAGACGTGTCCTTCTCCAACCTCTTTATTACAAGTAGCACATTGATGTAACGCCCCGGCTTTTGGCTCCTCTTCTTCTGAAGGCAAAGCTTCTACCTTTTTATCCTCAGGCTTCGCGGGTTCTTCTGCCGGTGGAACAGCAGCCTCAGGTGCAGCCGCTTCTGGAGCAGCAGGTTGAGCCGGTGCTTCTGGAGCAGCGGCTTCTGGAGCAACAGGTTGAGCCGGTTCAGTGGCAGGTGCTTCGGCAGGTTTTGCCTCTTCTACAGCTGGAGGAACGGCAACCGCGGGGGCTGGTGCAGCAGGTGCAGCGGCTTCAGGTGCTGGTGCGGCGGGTTGAGCCGGTTCAGCAGCAGGCGCTTTAGCAGGCTGTGCCACTTCTACAGGTGCTGGAACGGTAACCGCAGGGGCTGGCGCAGCAGGCGCAGCGGCTTCAGGCGCTGGTGCGGCGGGTTGAGCCGGTTCGGCAACAGGCGCTTTAGCAGGCTGTGCCACTTCTACAGGTGCTGGAACGGCAACCGCAGGCGCTGCTTCTGGCTTTACCTCTTCTTTAACAGGCGCTGCCTTTACCTCAACTTGTAATTCGGGAGTTTTCGTCTGCTTTACCTGTGGCTGAGTGGCTACACAAGAACTCAAAAAGATTGTAAGACTTACCAAACCTACACCTAAAAATCCTTTTTCCATAATCTTTCTCCTTACCTATAAAATGGTCATTACGATTTAATTCCTGGTACTGTTATTAATCATTAATTCTAGCTTTTTTGGGACTTCACACTTTTCAATGTCTACCCCGGCAGCTGAGAAAAACTTTTTTCGTATGGTGTCAGAAGTAATTTTTAATAATGCTTTATTGTTAATATTACCAAAAGTACGCAGGTCTATACTCCCTGCTGCCATAGTAGCATGACCGCCTGCGTTCATAAATCCAAACGCCTTTTCCAATAAAACTGCAAGGTTGACGCTTGAGTCTATGCTGCGAGCGGATAGTTGCACCTTGTTTTTGTCAATGCCAAAGACAAGCACTGTAGAGACACCCTCAAGTTGTAGCATTAATTCAGCCGCCTGTGGTAATGCGTCCCGATCAGTTATGTATTCCACAAAGGAGATCAGATATGAGCCTCTTACTTCACGGTTTTGAATGGCCTTTCCAATGATGTCAAGGGTCTCTGTGCTCATGGGAAGGTTTTCAATTTGTTTTAATAGCCCCATGTCCACTAATGGCCAGAGATAGGCCGCTGCTTCAAGGTCTTCGGTAGTTGTGTTTCTCGTAAATCCACCCGTATCCACCCTGATTCCGTAACGGAGCGCTGTGGCAAGGGATGAGTCAGGTACAATACTCAGTTGTCTCATGTACCTTGTCATAATAGTAGAAGTGGCGCCAATTTTTGGTAATATTTCAACAAATTCCCCTTTTACAAGGTGAAAATCAGTTTGATGGTGATCAATAATAATATTGGGGATTGCATGTGGAGGCAATATATTGTTTTTTGAAGGGATAGACGCTTCTATTAACGCCACCTTATCAACGGTATTAATTATTTCCTGTGCCTCATCTGTTGTTTTTAATCGTACGAGGTCAGCTTTCAGCAGACTGACCAATGTTTTATTCTGTTGATAACCAATGTTTCCACCGTAATAAATATCAGATTTGATCTCATATTTTTCAGCAATACGTTTTAATGCAAGTCCAGAAGCGATGGAGTCCGGATCGGGGTTATCTTGTAAAAAAATGGCCAACCCTTTACTAGCGGCTGCTTTAATAATGCTTACTAAATGAGAAGCGGACCTTTTTAGTTTCGCCGCTTCCAGTTTACTCAGGATAGTATTTGTAATAATTCTGGCTGTTTGAACAACACGATCCGCTCCGTTTTCTAATAATTCAGAAGCCTCTTTCTCGCCGGTTGCCCTTGATACTACGAATTTATCAGGAAATAATTTCTTGATACGTTTTACTAAAGTCAAGTTATCTTTGAAGTTTTTTTGTAAGAGGACGAAGGCGATGGTGTCTTTCGTCGGTAATGTGCCTAAATCCAAAGTATGGATATCCGCTAAATGAGTACGAATATGGAATTCTTTCAATCCAATCAAAGCCGGTTCGTCATTGTCAATAACAAATATCTCCTCACCAGACTTGCTTAAATTTCTGACTAGGGAACTTGCAACGTCATCGCAACCCAGGATTATATACATCTTAACATCCTTTTGGAGGCATTTTATTTTCGTTAAAAAATTTACAGGGAATTCATTATACGATTGAGTCTTTTTGAAGTCAATATTAAAAACAAAACGCACCTCAAATTTAACCATATGTAAATATAGGAGTTATATATAGAGTTCTGCTAAAGTAATGACATGCATACTCGACTGTTTGTCAGTTTTGACTTGAAATCAAAGGATGGGTTTATGTAACATCACTTTACAAAACTGTATTCGTGTTCAAAGAATTTTAATTTTAAGACTGCAATATGGAAATATATGACGTCGTTAAGCAGGTAGGAATTTCTGGTTCCATGTGGGACGAATCTATTGAAAGGCATGATGTTGTCCGTGAG
>MHXP01000188.1:0-166 GCA_001824485.1 Planctomycetes bacterium GWA2_39_15
GGTTTTATTGGGTTCAGGCCTAAGACATTCCACCATTGCTTTAATCAACGCCCTTGGCGTGAAGTATTGCCCTGCGCCGCTTTTGGTGTCCTCTGCATTTTTCTCCAGCAGTCCTTCGTAAATCTGCCCTTTCACATCGGTGCCCATAGTGCTCCACTGTTCCTTG
>MHXP01000188.1:308-611 GCA_001824485.1 Planctomycetes bacterium GWA2_39_15
TCTTTTCAGTCAGACTTTCCCAGGTATATGCCTTGGGGATAGGAAGTTTGCGGTTATATGGCGGTTTGGAAAACTCATCTGCCATTTTCAGGAACAGCATATACGTGAGTTGCTCTAAGTAGTCGCCGTAGCCTACGCCATCATCCCGTAGGGTGTGGCAGAAGCTCCAGACTTTACTGACTATTGATGAAGTGTTGTCGTTCATATTTTTTCAATCCTGTTTTAATCCCGAAGGGATGTTATTATTATAGTATATAGTTACACGATTATTTTTTAACCCCAAAGGGGTGATATATTACTCCA
>MHXP01000188.1:623-5959 GCA_001824485.1 Planctomycetes bacterium GWA2_39_15
AATATTTTTCATTATATTCAATTTCAAATCTCTTCAAAAAGTCAATATATTCCTCTCGGAAGGTTTTTTTGCGGTGATGTTCCTCTTGATTCAATATGTAGTCGTAAACATTCTGAATGTGTGAATGAGAATATGAAAATGCGCCATATCCTTCCTGCCAGGAAAATTTTCCTTTCACTAACTTTTTCTCATTGATAAAATTGGATGAATTGTTTTTGATGTCACGAACCAAATCGGAAATAGCCATAGCAGGCCGCAACCCAACAAAAGCATGAATATGATCAGGCATACCATTAACGATGATTGGCTTTTGTTCCTTGCCCTTGATGATGCCGGCAATGTATTTATGCAATTCATCTTTCCCCTCCTTACCAATGAGATTTTCCCATCCTTTTACCGTAAAGACAACTTGAATGTAAATTTGAGAAAATGTGCCTGCCATAGGCTTCCCCCTTTCAATCCCGAAGGGACGCAATTATTATAGCAAATCGGTACACAATTGTTTTTTATAGCCAAACAAATCTGGTTTTCGAAACTTATACTCGCAAATACCAGATATTCACCCTGTGTTTTTCAAAAACCAGAGGCTTTTGACTATAATCCCAAAGGGATGGCATTATTATAGCATATAGTTACGCGATTATTTTCTAACCCCGAAGGGGTGATATATTTCCGTTATTGCCGTTGTATATCACCCCTTCGGGGTTGGATATTGTGTTCTGGTTTTTTCCTATAATCATGTCATCCCTTCGGGATTATTTACTTCCACATCTCATTCTTCTCCTCCGCCTATAATAATCACATCCCTTCGGGATTTTTTCTTTTCCACCTCGTTTTTTGGACTCTCTGCCTTTATCCTCTCCAAGAGTTTTGATGCCGGTTTGTCATTGGGGTTTTGGGCGACCAACTTCCCCTCAAACGCCTTCTTCAAAATGCTCTGCCTTAATGTTTCTGCTTGTTGCAAACTGTGGCTGATGGTTTCTTCTATTTTATCGCATACGGTGAGTTTGCTTTCTAATTCATCTACGATGAGTTGTTGTTCTTTGAGGGGAGATAAAACGATTTTAGCGTCTTTTATTTTCCGCAACACAATTCTCTTTATGGCAGTGCCTGTCATACTATCTAAAATTGCTTTATTGCCAAAAGGACTTTGAATAAAGTATTTCAGATACGAACTAATTAACTCATTCTTTTTTGTTTTAAAAATGCAAACACTTGACAGTAAACTAAAAGGTTCGTGTAAGGTGTTAAGAGATACTTCACCGGTATTCACTCCATCTTTTGTAAGAAGAACATCTCCAAATTCTGGATTGCATCTGCTATAGATTGAATCGTGGAATTCTTTGTCAACATAAATCAACTTTCTAAAATCCATACAATCGTTTCTAATGTTTTTAGCTGTGATATACATAAAACGATTTTTACCTGGTTCATCATACTGAATCTGTGGTGAGAAGTGTGAACCATCTTGAATCTTATTACAAGCCTCTCCTAACTTAACCCATTTCCACCCCTTCGGCAATTCACCCTCATTTACACTTTTGTTGGTGAGTTTCCCTTCAAACGCCCATTTCAACAAACTTTGGCGGTAAACTTTTAATTGCTGTTGTGCGGTTTGCAGTTGTTGTTTGCCGTTTTCTAAATCGCTGAGTAGTTCTTCTATTTTGGATACGATGGCTTGTTGTTCGGGGAGTGGAGGGATGGGGATTTCAGTGGTTCTAATTGTTTCGCCTGAAATTGCTCTGAATGTTGTTCCTGTTCCCTTCTTATCTAATTGTTGCTCTATGCTTCTCAAAAAATAAAAAACATACTTGTAGTTTTTGTAACGTATAGCTGCAAGTCCTCTACCAATGCAGCATTTTTGATTTGCAATATTTGTTGTTCCAACCGGTGCTCTTACTGAAAGTAAAACATCATTTGGCTCTGCAATTTTATTGGGAGCATTACACCATTTTTCAACTACTGGATAAAGTTCTGTGAACTCGGCTTTACCTTGAAAAAAAGGCAAACCAATACCGTTTGAATTGTATGTGGTTGAAGATGGTGATTGCCCCATTATTACATCACACACTTCCCCCAACTTCTTTACTTGCCAATGCTTCGGTATATCTTTTATTTCACTCATTATGCTGCCAATGCCTCATTTAACTCATTAATAATTTCCTCTGTCTGTTCTCCAAACAACTGCCACATTTTCCCTAATCCACCCAAAGCATTGAATGGGTTATAATCAAAATCTTCAGGGTCAATATGAAAACTGTTGGTTACATAATCTTTTATCATGCGCAGCCATTGCATTTGTTCTTCGTTAAACTTGGTGGCTCCTGCCTGTTTTTTAAATACCCAATCCTGAAAGTTTTTGTCCACTGTTTTGTCATAAGCCGTAAGCGTAGTATCCAAACCGCTTACTTTACGAATGAGTGAAACAATGGCAGCGAGTTCATTGCGTGGTGAGCCATTGCATTGATCCAATGCCTCATAAGCCCGCCACACATTCATGGGGGAAAGAGTAGGTTTATCGCTTTGCAGTTTTTCCAGCACTTCTTTTATCATCGTGTAAGTGAGTTCACGCCTGCGGTAAGGTTGGTTATAAAATATCTGCAATGCCGTTAATTCATCTTTGTGTTGCTGCATCCATTCGGTAAAACCGTTTACCAGTTCGTTTGCTTTGTCTTTATTGTCTTTGTCCCAACCCACTTTTATTACTTCATCAGGGTTGGAAAGGTCAATGCGCTGTTCGTGTGCCTTGCGCACGTTTTCAATGAATTCGTTCAGTTCACCGGTAAATACTTTTGCGGCTTCGTTCTGTAATTTTTCGGTTTCCGCTTTTATGGCAGCTTCAATCTCTACGGGCGCTGCACCTGCTTTTTCGGTTCTTACTTTGGTTTCAATGTCTTCCAGCACATCGGGGTTAAAAGCATTCAATAATTCTTTCACCACCTGCGAAACGCTTTTACCGTTTGCTTTTTCGGCAAATTGCTTTTTCTCTTTTTCGGTAATTTGTTTGTCTAACCGGGTGAGGCGGTTGGCTAATGAAGTGAACAACTCTTCTTCTCTTGCGCCTACGGCAACGGCTTGTAACAAATCTTTCAACGGCACACCGGGCTTTTTCTCCAATGGCCGGCTGTCGGTTTTCAAACTCTTGGTTACGCCAATGGCATCTACAATTACAAAATGGTCTTTGGTAAACTGAGCCGTTGGCGTTACTTTTTTCAAACTATCTAAATCAATAGTTCGTGTGCCTCTGCCTTTCATTTGCTCAAAATAGTTGATGCTTTTTACATCGCGCATAAAAAGCAAACACTCCAATGGTCGTATATCGGTGCCTGTGGCAACCATATCAACGGTTACAGCAATGCGCGGGTGATAGTCATTTCTGAATTGGGATAAAATAGATTTAGGGTCTTCGTCCGTTTTGTAAGTTATTTTTTTGCAGAATTTATTTTCTTCGGCAAATTCTTCTCTTACAATATCAATAATATCGTTGGCGTGACTGTCGGTTTTGGCGAAGATTAAAGTTTTCGGCACTTCAAAAATTCCGTTTTTATCATAGCGTTCTTTGAAAATAGTTGGCAAATGTTCTTTGAATGTTCTGATGATGGTTCTTATCTGGTTGGGATTTACCACATCTTTATCCAATTGCTGCTTAGAGTAATTTTCATCCTCGTCTTGAAGCTCCATTCGTTTCTTTCTGCTCAGTCGTTCACGGTGTTCAATGTATTCGCCTTTCCAAAGCGTTGCACCTTGTTGGGTAACTTTGGTGTCAATGATAAATACTTCGTAACCTACATTCACGCCATCGGCAACAGCCATTTCGTGAGAATATTCACTTACCAGATTCTTGTCGAAGTAACCAATGGTTCGTTTGTCGGGTGTGGCGGTTAAACCAATTTCAAAGGCATCGTAATATTCCAATACTTGTTTCCATAGGTTGTAAATGCTCCGGTGGCATTCATCAATCACAATGAAATCAAAAAACTCAATCGGCATTTTTCCATCGTATTCAACCGGTGGAATTTCTTTTGGTTGCCATTTCCGTTCGTTTGGGTTTTCTTCTTCGGCACTTTCTTCCAGTTCTGTTCCTTTTAAAATAGAATACAAACGCTGAATGGTGCTAATGCAAACCTGACTGTCAGTGGCTATGTAACTTGATTTTAAACGCTGAACGCTGTATAGTTCGGTAAACTTTCGATTGTCGTCATTCGGAACGAAAGACATAAATTCCTGCTCAGCTTGTTCGCCAAGGTTTCTGGTATCTACTAAAAACAAAACACGTTTTGCTTTTGCGTATTTCAGCAAACGATAAATAAACGTAATAGCAGTAAAGGTTTTTCCCGAACCGGTTGCCATTTGTATTAATGCCCTTGGTCGGTTTTCTTTAAAAGAAGTTTCCAATTTAGTGATGGCGTTGATTTGGCAACGCCACAACCCCTGAGTTTGCAAGACAGGTAAATCCAATAATCTTTTACGAAGCGATTTGTCCCGCTTAACCCAATCTCTCAACGTTTCGGGTCGGTGAAAACTAAATACTTCTCTTGCTCTTGGTTTCGGGTCGGTAAAGTCGGTAAATCGTGTTACTTCGCCCGTGCTGATGTAAACATAAGGCAACGGCTCATTTTTTAGATGTTTGAGTTTTGCATTGGCATATTCTTCACCTTGTCCTTCGTGAACATTCATCCGATGTCCTTCTTCCTCACGTTTCGCTTCAATTACTCCGCATGGTTTGCCTTCTACAAATAAAACATAGTCAGCAGGACCAACATCAGTCAAATATTCTTTTACGGCAACACCAATCCCAGCATTCAAATTTACTTGCTTAATACTCTGAATAATCCAGCCGCAAGCGGTGAGTTGCTTGTCAATATTATCGCGGGTGAGTTGTTCTGGATTTTGATTGCTCATTAATTATTAGAACAAAAATTATGTACTATGTTTTCCAGTGTATTTATCCATTAAATGGGCAATTAAGGGGACACCACATATAATTTGTGTCCCCGGAATTCCTCATTCTCTAATATAGGAAATTATTACGATGTGTTCATTCCGTTTACCACGATAACTGTGAAAATGCGGTTCAATAGGTTTGTACCATAGACAGGAAAATCCCCTTTTCAAGGGTAGCTGGCTCAGTATGATAGCACTTTGCAGGAACAAATCAATACAAATTCGTTTACAAGAAAATACATCTAAACTGATTAAGCTTATTAAGAATCCACAAGAAATGGTTTTGGAGGTTGTTAAAAATCCAGAGCAGGAGTATAATTACCAAATAATGAAGATAAGCCTGGATAGGAAGATATAAGCATGGCAGAGATAGGAATAGTGAACGAACTAAC
>MHXP01000189.1 GCA_001824485.1 Planctomycetes bacterium GWA2_39_15
AGGGGTCAAATCTTTCATAATGACAAATCAGTTTCGACTCTTTTGATGATTTTAGAAAGATTCTTGTTGCCTTTTAGCTTTTCTCGTAATCGTTTTCTCCCTTGACTCACCGTACTATAATCCACCCCTAGCATTTCTCCTATCTCAGTTCCTTTCATACCACCAAACCGATACAATAATTCCATGGCTATCTGTCTTATAGTCCCTCTTTCTTCTTTTATTTCATCAAACCTTTTGTTCACCTCTTTGCAGAGCGCTTCAATGATTTCCTCCTTTGTAGCATACTTTTTTAACTGTTTTACTGCTGGAATCTCACGCGACTTTGCTGGCAAAAACCTGTCTCTTACCCAGTTTGCAAATATATCTCCCCCCAGTATGCTTCCACCGATTATTTTTTCTTTTATATCAATCCCTCTCGATAAATCATAACAAATAGACTTCCAATACTCTTTTCTTCCTTCTTTATTTTCACCCCCATATGTCTCGAGTACCTGTTCGTAATCAACAAAAGTGCCTCTTTGGGCGTCATCAATGTAGCCCAAAAGACTACTCCATTTGTAATTCCTTAAGTATTTCTCTTTTTCTAACAATGATGTCTTTTCTTTTTGTTTCGTTCTCACAGGATTGAGATGAATATATCTGGATAAAATATGTAGATAACTTTCCTTTTCCACAAGGATACTCTTGTACCTTCCCTGATACAAATGTCCAGTCCTCTTGTGTCTTCTATTGTAATGGGATGTATAGGTAATGTTGAACCACCTCATAAATTCACTGAGATTGCCAAGGGGTGTTTCCAAAAGCAGGTGGAAGTGATTGTCCATGAGAACGTAACAATACAGAATGATGTTGTATGTTTTCGAACCATCGTTCAGCAATTCAAGGAATACGTTCCTATCATGGTCATCTTTAAAGATTGCCTTCCTCTCGTTGCCTCGACAGGTTACATGATACAGTGCGCCTTCGTATTGTATTCGTAATGGCCTTGTCATTACGTTATCATACTATAAAACAATAAATTGTCAATAGCAAAGATTTGACCCCTTTTGCTTTGACCCCTTTTGCTTGCCTATCAAAAAAAGGTTGTTTTAAGACCTTCAGAGATTTATAATTTGAATAATCATTGGACGCAGATGAACACAGATTATCAGGATTTTACGTACATAAACTTTCTGCGTATATCTGCGAAAATCCGTGTCCTATTTAACTTTACTGGAGATAGACCATCGAACACATCCATAGCATAGACTATTATCACATCGAAGATGAGCATGGACATAAACATGAGTACAGGGCGCATGAACGGAAAAGGCTGATCCTGGCGAGCGCTATAACAGGCGCTGTTTTTATCGTGGAGGTTATCGGGGGGATTATCACCAATAGCCTTGCCCTGATTAGCGATGCAGGCCACATGCTCACCCACCTGTTTGCCTTACTGGTAAGCCTGTTTGCTCTATTCTTTGCATCAAAGCCGCCAACCGAAAAAAAGACGTATGGCTTCTACCGCTTAGAAATACTAGCAGCCTTGTTTAATGGCATAACCCTCTTTATGATTACCCTGTGGATATTTTATGAAGCATATCGGCGTTTTATGCACCCTGAAACCATCTCCAGCGGCAAGATGTTTATTGTGGCATTGGTGGGCCTGGTTGCTAACGTAGCATGTGCCTACATCCTGAAAGGGGATAGTCATGAGCATGGACACAGCCTGAATGTCAGGGCTGCATTTCTTCATATGATGGGCGACACCCTTTCCTCCGTAGGCGTCATAATCGGGGCAGGTATCATTTATTATACCGACTGGTTTATTATCGACCCCATCATCAGCATCATGATATGTGTCCTCATCCTCATATGGTCTTATAAATTGGTGATGGAATCCGTGGATGTGCTGTTGGAAGCGACACCGAAGGAAATCAACATTGACAGAGTTATTGAAAGCCTCAAACAGATTCCAGGCATTGATAATGCGCATGATATCCACATCTGGACGATTACTTCGGGCATGTATTCCATGAGTGGCCACATAGATACAAAGGATATGCTCATCAGCGAAACTACCAGGCTTTCCAAAGAAATCAATCGCATTCTGGGTGAAAAATTTAAGATCGGTCATACGGTAATTCAATTTGGGTGTGAATGCAAAATCAATAATTCACATAACGACCACAATCATGTTTAAGCTTTAGAAACAAAATTAAAGCGGAGACTATTTCATCAAGATATGAGAACGGGAATTGCACACCTTCCGCTTCACGGCGGCAAAGCGCCTTCGTGGCTTCTCCAGCGGATGAAACGTCTGGGACGGGAAATTATCATTGCCATTGTCAGTGAATACGGCCCTCAGGAAATACCAAAAAGACTTTCCGACCCCTTATGGTTTCAAGCATTGGGCTGTGTGCTTGGATTTGACTGGCATTCGAGCGGTGTGACCACGACCACCTGCGGGGCATTGAAGGAAGGCATAAAGGGGCTTGAAAAGGAACTGGGACTCTACATCGCAGGCGGCAAGGGCGGAACTTCACGAAAAACGCCCTCAGAGATTATAAGTACAGGAGACCAATTGTTATGTGATCCTGAAAAACTCGTTTATGCCAGCAAGATGAGTGCAAAGGTAGATAGCAGCGCCGTGCAGGATGGATATCAACTCTATCATCATTCGTTTATCTTCACGAAGTCCGGGGACTGGGCTGTTGTCCAGCAAGGAATGAATGATACCAACAAATATGCACGCCGATACCACTGGCTGGGCAGTAAGGTTACAAATTTTGTGGTAGAGCCGCATCAGGCTATTTGCTGTGATGCAAAGGGAAATGCACTGAATATGGTAGCTGTGGAAAGTGAAGAAGCCCGACAAACAACCGTTATGCTTTCTCAGGTAAAACCCGATACCTTAGTAGATGAAATCAAAAAGATGCAGACCTTGCATCTACCCTCCCATCACCACGTCGACGTCCATGATATTCATCCTGACAGACTTTATAAAATATTCACAAAAACTTATGAGAGTGTGCCTAAGGATTTTGAGGGCTTGCTTGGAATTGAAGGAGTTGGCCCAAAGACCATTCGGGCGCTTGCCTTGATTTCAGAGCTTGTGTATGGTAAGAGTCCAAGTTTTAACGATCCCGTGAGGTACAGCTTTGCCCACGGAGGCAAGGATGGACATCCTTTTCCTGTAGACAAAGAGATATACGACGGTTCCATTGAGATATTAAGGAAGGCGCTCAAGCAGTCCAAGGTGGGAAATAGTGAAAAAATTGATGCCATTAAGCGATTGAATTATCTCATGCATTAACGTTGGAAAAGTGTAAATAAAGAGAAATGGAGAAAAGGGGAATTGGGAAAAAAATAAAACCCCAATCCGTTTTGAAAGGTTTAGGAACATGAAAAATAAGATGCAATGGCTTTGGGTGGTAACAACTGTGGTATATTTAGTTCCTTTTATTGTATTTGACTCAGAAGTGGATAATAGGTTTGTAGATTTCAATCTGGAAGACCCGCATGAGAAAAAATATTCTCAAACGGATATGGAAGGTAAAGTAACCCTTGTGGTTTTGCAGAGCCGAACTACCCTTCAAACTGCTATTGATTGCAAGACACAGTTAAAATCTTTGGTACAGGATATTCAGAAGGCACAGAGATTGCAATTAGAGACTTAAGGAAGAGACCTCCGCTCGTCCCAAAATCCGTGCTGAAGACAAAAATTTCCGGGCAAGACCCGACCTCGAAAGAAATTCTTTTTCTTTTACAACGCTAGAAAGTAAATTAAGGATGAAATCCTTTGCATCAAGTATTTCGAGGAGAACAAACTCACCATCCTTAGAAAAATGGATAATCACCTGCCCTTCTTCTTCAGCATAATCTATCTGCTTATCTGAAAGCTCAATAAGAAGGGCGTCTACATCTTTGCTATATTTAATCTTTCTCATATCTGGCTGAATTCTATATCAACTGACATAACCAATCATTATTTCGTAGGCTGATAACATTCTTGGCGGAAAATAAGCCTGAAGGGTTTGGTGAAAGTCTTAAGTCTTTCTTCACAATATGGCTACCTGCTCATCTAATATCGTATCTTTAAGGAGTGGATGTAATGAATCGTAAGTTAGCACATCAACGTTTTTCCCTAACAGTTCTTCGAGATCTATCTTTAAACCTGCAAGATCAAGTAGACTTACCTCCGAATGCCGTGTGGTAACAACATCTTCGGTACCAAAAACCTCTGACTTAAGTCTGCCCCTGCGTCGTATCCGCTCTACTGCCCTGTCTGCAATCTCCCTTAGCTCAATTGTCTCCGGCAACAATGACTCCTGCCCTGCCAGTCTCCTCTCGATCATCTCGGCAAGCCCTGCCCCCGCATGTCCTTCGGTATCGTGATATCACCCATAGCAAGGATTACCCGCTGTCGTGGGCCTTTCTCGGTTCGTACCGATTCGGCCAGGACAATATACGAATACCGTCTGCCGTCTTTCATCTTCCGGTATGATTCTCCGATAAACATAAACAATATTATACACTACAACGAAAATCCCACCCCCTCCCATACGTAAGTGCTTGATCCTAAAAAATCTCTCATGGATACTCCCCCTCTTTGGGGATAATTTTAACCTCACAATGCGAAAGATGGGTTAGAATTCGGATGACATAAAGCATAATCTATGCGTTTTCCTTCAACCGTGTATTGTGGCCAGACAATGGATGAGTCAAATATTTGCCAACCAAGTACGCTTAACAAACGTAGAACAATTCCTTGGGAAACTGATGCCTCATTTACAAACTGACCTGCCTTTATTTTTTCTTGTATTTCTTTAATAGCAGACTCAATATTCATTTCATAATTATAGATCGATTTTTATCGGAATGTACAGGTACAAATACGTGTGTTACTCAAAATTATGTATGGTGTCCCCGGAATTGAAAACTTGTAATTGCAAGACCTTTTCGAATACACCATGAAGGAATGAAACGATTACAGAAAAAACAAAAAAGATTGAAACTGATTTGTCATTTTAAAAGATTCGACCCCTTACGGCCCCCTTACGGCCCTCCTACTCAAGCCAGCCCGTACTTCTCAATATTCCGATCTGCAATTTCCTGTATCTTTTGTATTTCTTCTTTTCCCTTTGGTGATTTGAATAGATGGGCGAAACGGCCCTGAATTTTCAGATATTCTTCCACAGGGGTTTTAGGTGTAGAAACCTTTCTCACCTTTGTTACCTTGCCGTTTTCCATTTCAAAGATGGGATAGAGTCCTGTCTGTACGGCTAATTTAGCGACTTTGATGGTGAGCTGTGGATTTGATCTCCAACCAAGTGGACATGGGGAGTGAATTTGCATGTATTTTGGACCTGTTATAGAAAGTGCCTTCTTTACTTTATTCTCGATGTCTTTTGGAAATGCTACTGAGGCCGTTGCAACGTAAGGAATACCGTGAGCGGCGGCAATAGAGGGCATGTCTTTTTTGTTGTGCTTATTCCCCCACGAAAGTTCACCGCAGGGGCTGGTCGTCGTCATGCAGTCAAATGGTGTTAAACCACTGCGCTGAACGCCGGTATTCATGTATGCTTCGTTATCGTAACAAACATAAAGGATATCATGTCCCCTTTCCAGCATACCACTCAGCGCCTGTAAGCCGATATCTGCCGTTCCGCCGTCACCACCCTGTGCGATGACCTTTGCCTCATTTTGTCTGCCCAGCGCCTTTAAGGCAACTTCTATGCCTGCGGCCACAGCAGCCGAATTTTCGAATAGTGAATGGATGAAAGGGACTTCCCACGATGATTGCGGAAATCTTGTA
>MHXP01000190.1 GCA_001824485.1 Planctomycetes bacterium GWA2_39_15
CTTCGGGAATCAAGGCTATAATAGCCAGACAACGCATCCTGGAAATTCCTACATTAATGGATACGATTATCTGGGTACTGTTAACAATGTATTTCCAGATGGTCTGGCTGAGATCATAGCAAAAAACAGGATTTTGGGAAATACTCC
Source organism: Planctomycetes bacterium GWA2_39_15 (assembly GCA_001824485.1). Classification (GTDB taxonomy): domain Bacteria; phylum Planctomycetota; class Brocadiia; order Brocadiales; family Brocadiaceae; genus 2-12-FULL-39-13. The sequence continues at coordinate 148 of MHXP01000190.1, forward strand.
TGTAGAAATAATAGGGAAACGCCTGAATGAAGATTTTAACCAGATACTGTTTGACATCAGAAACGAATACAATGAGCCTGTTAAAATGGCACATGCCGGGCAAAAAGTGTTTGTAAAAGTATTGCGTCCCGTGCATAAATATTTTATGCTCAGGAAGTGCGGTTAAATTAGTAATAAAGTCAAAATTTAAAAGAAAGAATAAACAAAAGAATGAACAAAATAAAATTAATCTTTTTTGGACTCGTTATCTTCATAGCAGGTTGCAGTTCTACTTCTGATTTCTTTAAGGAAATATCTCCGTTTAAAAAGGAAGATGCTTCCATTGAACCAAAAGCAGGTATGCAATCTTCTGGTGCACAAAAAAACGAAGACATTTTTGTATGCGCAGGCAACATTGACGTTACCCACAAAAAACTGGGTGAGGTCAGCTTGGGCGAATTTGGTTTCTCAGGACATGATATTCTGGCTTCCAAAATAAGAGAAAAAGCCCGCTCAGTAGGTGCCCAAGGAGTAATCAACGTCCAGTATGACACAGGGGCGTCAAAGACATGGCAGGGATACGGAGAGTTGGGAGGCACTGATTATGGTGTAAAACATACATCATGGTGTAAAGGTACGGCAATTGTGTTTTTGGAAGCTAATGACCCATTGGGACTCATATTGTGCAATCTTACCAGGGAAAACAGGGATTGGTTTGGATATAAAAAATCACAAAATGGCGCAATTGTTGCCAATATAATGCCCGGAAGCATTGCGGCAAATGCGGGTATCAAGGTGTCAGACCTTATTACAGAATGGAACGGTGAAAAGATTGAAGATAAACATCACCTGGAAAATTTAATTCAAACGACTGCTGGTAAAGAGGCTAAACTAAGTTTACTACGTGAGAAAGAAATCAAGCAGGCGACATTATCTGTGCCTGTTTCAGAACGTAAACGCACTGTTTCATCCACGTCCAAATCCCCTTCAAAAGAAAAGTACTCCGCTGTCGAAAAGGAAGAAATCCAGACAGATAAATTCAGTTCAGATACTGCTGATACGCACAATGAAATTGGAGACCTGTATCTGAAAAAAGGAATGTATGATGAGGCATTAGAAGAATACAAGAAGGCTATTGAAGCAGACCCAAATTGCGCCCTTGCCCATTTTAACCTTAGTATTGTGTATGATAAAAAAGGAATGAAAGAAGAGGCAGACGAGGAGTTTGCAGCATATAAAAGATTAAAACCAAAACGAAAATAAACAATCTGTATATAGGGTCATGACCAGGGGTCAGGGGTTTCGATTCTCAAAGATTTCTCTGTATACAAATTTATAAAACCTTGATTTTTTAGCAAATATTTTTAAGCTGCAAAATCTGTGTAAATCTGTTTAATCTGCGTAATCTGTGTGCTCTCTTTGGTTGTGGCTCTGCCACGCTGTGTTCTCTGCGACCAGATTTTGACAATACTTTATAATATTTTAGGAGAAGAACATGTCTGGAAAGAAAATTATAAAATTGTTTCTTTTTGCACTAGCCGCTTCCCTTTTGTTCTATGGTTATGGATACTACGAAAAATCCAAAACAGTAGCAGGATTGGAAGGTAAGATTAAAATGGGAAGATACCAGGATGCACTGGCCATGATTCAACAATTAGAGAATTCCTTAACATTCAAAATCTTAAAGATAGTTGAAAAAGAAGACCGCGTGATTGCATATAACAAAGGAGTTTTATATGCACTAATGGAAAACAGGAAAAAGGCTAGCGCTGAATACCGAAAGGCTATGGAAACAAAAGACCCTGTTTTAAAGGCGCGGACAATTTATAACAACGCAAACATCATTGCAACTGACATGGATTTTTCCACCGCCGCTTTGCAATATGCCGAGGTATTAAAAATTGATGCTAACGATTTTCAGGCAAAGAAAAACCTTGAGAGGATGAGGCTGGGCGAACAGCAGTTTAATACCATGTTCAGCCCTGAACAACAAGAGCGGGAAGATAGGATCGAAGCCCTGAAACTCATTCCCTGGGGCACAAAATATAGATACAGCGGGGAACAAAAAATACGCTGGTAATCTATTTTACAGAGTAACATAACCCCCCCCTTTTATCATAAATAAACAGACTGATTGAAATGCTATTCTTTAACTACGAAGAATATAAAATAATCGTTTTTATCCTTTCTGGTATAATCTTCACTCTTTACTTATTGCTATACAAAAGAAAATCAGCCTGGTTAAAAGCCTTTGGGCAAAAAGCATTAATTAACAGATTTAGTAAAATCCCCAAAACCTACAGAAATATACTAAAAGGCACAAGCATCAGCGCCGCTTGTTGTGCTATAGGCCTTGTGGTCTTACAGCCCAAATGGCAAACAACAATAGACCACCATGAAAAAGAGGGCTTGGAGATAGTTTTTGTGCTGGATGTCTCGATCAGCATGCTTGCGGAAGATGTAAAACCAAACCGATTACAACGCGCAAAGATTGAAATATCCAATCTTATCAGAGGACTCGAAGGCGACCGTGTCGGCCTGGTGGTATTCGCAGCACGGGCATTTTCCCTTTTACCTTATCCCACAAACGACTACGAAAAAGTCTTTTTACGTATATTAAATATGATTAACGAACATTATGTGCGATTTGTGCCGTATGGAACAAATATCGGCAACGCATTTATCCTGGCTATGAATACGTTTAGCAAAGAAACCTCAAAAAAGGTAATGATCCTCCTCACAGATGGCGAAGAACAAGTTATCACCCGAAGCCAGGTTGCCGAGGCTGTAAAACTGCTGTTGGAAAGGAAGGATATTGCTATTTATGTAGTTGGTATAGGAGATCCCAAAAAAGCATCGCCAATACCCAAAAGAGACAAAGAAGGTAACGTAACAGGTTATGAAGCCACTGAGGATGGAGAAACTATTTACACCAAACCCAATCCAACATTTTTAAGGGAAATTACAGAAATGGCAGGCGGAACATATCAGCATGATGCCACAGGTGACGAACTCAAACACATCTTTGGGCAGGTTATTGAAAAACACAAAAGCATCGTGGGTATTAAAAAGAAAAACATCATTAGAGACGTCTCGCAGTATTTTCTAGGAGGCGCCCTTGCGCTGCTTGCCCTGTATTTTATTCTATAATAATTTATTTGCTACCGTATGTTTTATCCGCCGAGTTGCACAGCTTTTCCACCACGCATACGCTACATAGCGGTTTCCTGGCAATGCAGGTGCGTCTGCCATGAGTCCCCAGAACAAGACATGACCTTGTCCATTTTCCCTGAGGAATAACCTTGCATAGCTCTGCCTCAACTTTATCTGGATCATTAGATTTTGCCAGTTCCAAACGGCGGGAAATGCGTAAGACATGTGTATCCACAGCAATTGCCTGCTTTCCAAAAACATTACCTAACAGCACATTGGCAGTTTTCCTGCCAACTCCCGGCAATGTTACAAGGTCTTCCGTATTATCTGGCACCTTACCATTAAATTTCCCGACGAGTTCCTTACAGCATGCAATAACATTCTTTGCCTTATTTCTATAAAAACCTGTTGAACGAATTTCTTGCTCAAACACTTCGGGTTTTGTATTGGCATAGTCCTTTGCGGTTTGATATTTTTTGAACAGAATTTCTGTTACTTTATTAACCCGTTCATCTGTGCATTGAGCAGCAAGGATGGTGGCAACTAGCAGTTCCAGAGGATTTTTGTAATGCAAAACGAGTTTCGCATCAGGATATGCCTTTTCAAGAAGTGATAGTATTTTTTTGATGCGTTCTTCTGGCATGTTATTTTTGATTTATAACAACAGTTTCTTTAACTTTTCGGGCATAGATGCTGGCTTTCGGCTGGCATTGAGACATGCCAGTTTGGTAGAACCTTCTGCAACGAGGCTCGTGTCGCTTTCCCTGATTACCTTATAACTAAATTCTATTGTGGCATGTTTCAGTTCAGAAACACATGTCTGAATGATAAGGACGTCATCATAATGTGCAGGTAAGCGGAAACGGCAGTGGGCTTCGATCACTGGAAAATAGATATGCTCTTTCTCTAATTCTGAATATGGCAATCCCAGGCTTCTCAAATATTCCGTCCGACCCATTTCAAAATATACGAAGAAATTGGCGTAATAGACAACGCCCATCTGGTCGGTTTCCTGGTAACGAACGCGTGTTTTGATTTCTTGAATTTTCATCGCAAACACTTCGGATTAATTTGGATTATGTCTCTCACCTATTAATTTTCCCCTTGACTAAAACATTATACTAATTAAACTGATTTTATGCGAAACTTCGCAAAATTCAAGTATTATTGTTATTTATAGAATTATTACTGCATAATAAACCGTTAGGTGTAATTAAAAAGGAAAAAATAATTTTTTGTCTGTGCTTAAAAACGCAGGCTGTTATCAATAAATTATTAATGAAAAGGGAGATTTACATGTCTAAATTTGAAAAACAGATACTTGAGGAAGCCTTGAAATTGCCACCAACAGAACGTGCAGAACTTGTTGAGAATCTTTTAGCTAGTTTTGAGTTCCCTTCACGGAAAACTATTGATGACTTATGGGCTCAAGAAGCTGAAAGTCGTATTGATGCATTTGAACGGGGGGAAATAGCTGATATCCCGGCAAAAGAAGTATTCGCAAAAATTGAAAACCGCAAAAGATGATCAACATTAAATTTCTCACTCCAGCAGAAGCTGAGTTCTTCGACGCTATATCCTATTACAACATACAGAGCGAAGGTCTTGGCTATGAATTTGCCGCAGAAGTAAAGAGAACTATTGGACGAATTATTCAATACCCTGAAGCATGGACTAAACTTTCAAAACGTACGCGTCGTTGTAGAACCAATAAATTTCCATATGGAGTAATTTATCAGGTTAAAGAAGAAACATTGCTCATTGTAGCAGTAATGCATCTGAGTCGAGAACCACAGAACTGGAAATCAAGACTCAAAAGCAAAGAATTATAAAAACACTAACTGCACGCTGGACATGAATGAGCGCAAAAGATACCTGTTTGGTTCTTGAGTGTTTTCTTGCCAGTAATAATAAACTATCTCTTGAAGAAAAGAAGAAAGAAAGCGAAGGTTTATTACGACAATGAAATAGATGCCTTGTATTTAAAGTTAGGCGATGAACCGCCAGAAGGAGTTAATTTAGATACAACTTCAGAAAAAAGGAAAATGTCTTTTTAGATGCACAACTTTTGGCACTCTTCTAACTTGTTCGGGTCAGGACAATTAATATGGTGATACAAAAGATTAAAATTAGTGATAAAGAATTTGTAAAACAGTACAAGGAATTTAATCTTGCTCATCGTTATATCATTTGTGAAGCATGCCTCAAGTCATTTGATCTCGGAAATCGGGCGGTTAGAAAGTCAATTGGTATTGAAATCATTTCTCAGTATGTAGGAATGCTCGAAGATACTGCAATGATTTACTATGCCTTAAAAGAAA
>MHXP01000191.1 GCA_001824485.1 Planctomycetes bacterium GWA2_39_15
CGGGTAATATTTTTGTTTGTTATTGTTCGTGGTTTCATGTAACAAAGAATAGCATTCCAACTATATTATGTCAAGTTATTTATTGCCGTTGCTATAGCAATGAATAAAAGGAGGTAATCAAAATGGCGCTACCAAACAGTTATACACTTAAGCCAAATGCAATTCCAGGTTACTTTGACGCGATTCTTGATGCCCAAGCGCCGGAGCGCTTCTCCATAAAGTTCCTTGAGAATCTAGGTTTCACGAACACAAATGACCGCCTTTTGATCGGCATATTGAAGGATCTTGGCTTTCTCAATGCCGATGCAGTTCCACAACAACGGTACTATGAGTTCCTTGACCGGTCGCGGTCTCGTCATGTCCTTGCGGAAGCCATCCGCGAAGCTTACGCCGATCTGTTTTCGGTAAATACTAAAGCGAATGAGCTCTCAGCAGATGATGTCAAGAACAAGCTTCGGACGTTGTACACCGGGAAGAAGACTGATCTTGTTGTCGGCAACATAGCCAAGACTTTCAATGCACTTTGCGAGTATGCGGACTTTAGTAAGCCTTTGCAGAGCAAAGCTATCCCAACACCGGAGCCAGAGAAGTCACAGAAAAGCGAAGCAAAAGTGGAGAAGGCGCCCGCAGAGAGTATCCGAAGCGTTGAGGGAGCCATACGCCTTGAATCACTACAATATCACATAAACATCGTACTACCGGAAAGCAGGGATCAATCGGTCTACGACGCAATCTTTAAGAGCCTGCGAGAACACTTGGGGTCCCGCCATGGATAATCTTTACTCCTTCGTTTACCGCGGCATTCTGACTGAAGAAAGCCTCGACAAGGTTGGCAGACAACGAAGAAAACATTTCGGGGCTGCTGATGCTGCCCAACTTCAGAAGGCGCTTTCCTTCGATCTGTTGGATCAAGATTGTCTTGCAGATGCCCAGTTTATGTCCTCGGTCTATTGTGTGATTCATGCTTTCGAGAACATGGTTCGTATACTTGTCACCAAAGCAATGGCGGAACATCACGGAGAAGCATGGTGGTCCAAAGTGCCGGATAGAATCCAGAAAACAGTAAAAAGTCGAATGGATGAGGATGCCAAGTTCCGGTGGCATGGTGCGAGAGGCACTTCTGAAATGAATTACTGTGATTTCGGTGATCTTTCATCCATTATAGTTACGAACTGGGATGTCTTTGAGAGCCTCCTTGTCAATCTGGAGTGGGCAAAGGGTGTCCTCAATACCCTTGAAAAATCACGAAACATAGTTATGCACGGAGGGCGTCTGTCCAAAGAAGACATAGAGCGGGTCGGTATGAACATTAGAGACTGGATCAGACAGGCTGGATAGATACAATTGCTAACAAACGGCTGCAGTGGATCACCGAAAAAGTCGGCTCCCACTGAGCCAGGTGTTAGGTTTATAAGGAGATCAAAGTGGAGCCAATTTTTAACCGAAACTCACAATTGGTTGGGTGGTTAAAGGACGATAAAGTATTTGATACAAATATGCTTTTCCGGGCTTTTATTAGAGGAAATGGGTTATTTGCAACTGGCGTTGGTCACATAGGTTTTTTCAAAAACGGTATATTCCGTGACAAACGATCAGGGGCTGTTGCATTTCTACGCGGCAATTCACCTGGTCCAACCCCACCTACACCGCCTACACCACCCACGCCGCCTGCACCACCGACTCCACCTACGCCCCCAACACCTCCTACACCGCCGACTCCGCCCACACCATCCGGAAGTTGGGCAAGTACTACGTGGGAGCAGTTACTAAATGGTGATTAATGAATCTAGCAAGGCAAATTTAGTCGACCTAATACCGCGTAGGGGCAATTCATGAATTGTCCCTATATTGCTCTTTTCCGCTATCCAATACTAATAAGTTCCAGTCTGTCCTTAAATGTTTCCAGTACCTTTTGCCTGATTTTTTGGTGTGTTTCTAGTTTAAGATGCGGGTCTTCAGATACAAGCTCAAAAGCATCTTTGCGGGCTTGTTTGAGAATAGGAAAATCTCTGATAAGATCGCTAATCTTTAATTCAGGCAATCCATGCTGGCGCGTACCGAAGAATTCACCGGGTCCTCTTAGACGGAAGTCCATTTCTGCAATCTTGAATCCATCGCAGGTTTTAGTCATAATTTTCAGCCTTTCGCGTGCCTCATTGGTTTTGGGATTTCCGAAAAGCAGGCAATATGACTGCTCGCTTCCCCTGCCAATGCGTCCGCGCAGTTGGTGGAGTTGGGCAAGTCCAAACCGTTCCGCATGCTCTACAACCATTACCGTGGCGTTGGGCACGTCGATTCCCACCTCAATTATTACGGTGGAAACCAGTATGTCGTAGCGCCTTTCTTTGAAATCCGTCATGATCTTATCTTTGTCTCCAGACTTCATTTGCCCGTGAAGTAGTCCTACCTTAGAGGCAGGGAATACATCGTGTTGTAATTTCTTTGCTTCTGTGACGGCTGCTTTCAGACTAAGAACTTCCGATTCCTCGACGAGGGGATAAACAATAAAAACCTGTCTGCCCTTAGTGATTTCGCCGTGTATGAAGTTATAGGAATCTTTTTCTTTGTCTTTGGATATCCAGAAGGTCTTGATGGGTGTACGTCCAGGCGGCATTTCATCCAGTATTGAAATATCCAGATCGCCAAATAATGTGATGGAAAGTGTACGGGGTATGGGTGTTGCCGTCATGATGAGCACATCGGGCTGGAAACCCTTTTCTTTTAATTTCAGGCGCTGGATCACACCGAATTTGTGTTGCTCGTCTATTACTACAAGACCTAACTTCTTGAATTGGACGGTTTCTTCAATAAGGGCGTGTGTCCCAATAACCAGGTCTATTTGCCCATTTCTAATCTGTTCGAGGGCATCCTTTTTATATTTTGAATTTGTGCTTCCTGTTAATAATTGCATTCTAACGTGTGAGTGTTGCAGGTATTTCTGGAGGGTCTGGAAGTGTTGCTCAGATAATATTTCCGTAGGCGCCATGAATGCCGCCTGATAGCCATTGGCAATGGCGGCAAGGATGGCGTAAATAGCAACGACTGTCTTGCCAGAACCGACATCTCCCTGGAGCAATCTGTTCATGGGTTTATTGCTTCGCATGTCCTCTTTGATTTCATGAATTACTCGTTCCTGGGCGTTGGTCAGGGTGAAAGGTATGAGATTGCGGATGTGCGTATCCACATTGGGTCCCACCTTGAATGGAATTCCAATTTCATTTTTAATACCGCTCCTTCTCAATGCCATCGCCATCTCAAGTATAAACAATTCGTCATAGACAAGTCGTGATTTTGCATCTTTCAGACACTCAACCGTTTTAGGGAATTGGACGTCTCTTATAGCAATATTAAGTGGGACTAAATGATTCCTTTTAATAATCTCTTCTGGAAGTAATTCTTCAATATAATCGGCAAAATGATGCACTGTCTCATTCATAATCTTTCTGAAATGTGTCTGGCTCATATGTTCAGCGAGGGGATAAATGGGGATAACACTTCCTTCTTTTATACTGGCTTCATCATCCTGAATGATTTCGTATTCGGGGCTTAATAACTGCAGGTACTTATATTCCCCCACCTTCCCATGCAGGAATACATTGTCTCCAATATGGAATTTACTTGCAAGGAAAGGCTGATTGAACCATGTCGCAGCAATCGTGTCTGTATTGTCGCTAACAAAGACTTCGAGGATGTGCATTCTGTTCCTGGCTATTCTGTTATTAATGCCAGCTATTTTGCCCTGAATGGTAATTTCATCACCTATTTTTGCATCTGAAATCTTTTGTATTTTGGTGTAGTCCCTGTAATCCCTTGGAAGATAATAAAGCATGTCATGAATTGTATGGATCCCCATCCGTCCGAAGATTTCGCATCGTTTTGGTCCAACACCTTTCAGGTATTGAACTGATTGATTTAGCGTGGATTGCGAGGTTTTCTTTGTTGTGGATTTTGTAACTAACATTGACATTTAGAAATCAAAAAATCAAAGATTAAAAATACATATTAAAATGTAAAAATCATCTTTTGTCTTTCAAAGTTAAGTATGACTGAAAATAATTGATCTTGAAGGTATTTTGAATTTTGATTTGTCATTTTACATTTTTATTTTTTATCTATAATTCTACAATCGAGCTTATGTCACATAGCTTCTAAATTCAATTGAACAGTTATTGAATTTAAATATATGGTGACGGTTATTGTTTGTCAAATTGAATCTTTAAATAACAAACCTCCGATTTATGCTTAATATATCAAATGTATCAATCGCTATGCTAAATGCTCAATTTTAACAAATCCTTCTTCGCTTAGATTTCCTGAAACGTCAATACTCACTGGTAAAAAAAGTTTTACTACATCAATGTTAGTTAACAGGTGTTGTGTAATCCTGGGCGTGATAAATAGTGATGACCCTTTAGTGAGGGCAAGCGGGATGATAAGCTGGTCGGCGAGATACTCGTCAATGATGCCCTTGGTTTTAAGGAAATGGAAGAATTCATTACAGGCTTCATCAGCAACGGTTTCTGCACGTTTGCCAATTGCCCCTAAACTAAAATAGCAACACTGGCTGTGTTCAAATTTACCAACCAGAAGTAGCATTGTGCCTTTTCCGATAGCTGGCATTTCTTCCACGGATATTTCGTGTGGTATACCATACTCTAAAAGTCTTTTTTTTGCCTGTAATTGCTGTCTTTGAGCAATGTTTATATCCAGGTTACTTATGGTGGACAAGCCTTTTACCTTGATGAATTTTCCTCTGTCATCTATTCGTAGCGGATGCTGTAAACTTGCTGGATTTATTCTGACTGAAACCTCGCCTCCTCCGCGTGGATAGAATCCTGCCCTGAGAGTTTTTATCGCTGCATCAAAGCCGATTTTTTTAAGAAAGTACAGCCACTGTTGTGTGAGATAATCAATGCAAGGACTGTGGGTGACGTGTGTACCTCCAATAATGGTAATTAAGGAAGGTTTATCCGCTAGGCTTAGTGGATAAAATATAGTCTGTAAAACAAGAGAAACGGATCCCGCTGTACCTATGTTGAAATGGTAGGTTCCTGCCTGTATCTCCCCAGGGTAAAACTTGAGGTCCGTAGATCGGAGTTGATTCCCAATAACTTCTGCATTGCAGATTTGGGCAGTGGCATTGACCGCTTGCAGGTGCTGTGGGCTGAGTCCGGGTGTTTTTCTACTTGCCCTGATATTGTATATCTCAAAAGGTTTCTTTGTAATAGCCGATAACGAAAGGGCTGTACGCAGAATCTGACCCCCCCCTTCGCCAAACGAGCCGTCAATTTTGATAATGTCATTGCGCATAAAAGAAAAAGGGTAGGACATTTTCATGTTCTACCCTTCCAAAGCTTATATATCATATAAAACCTGTCTATAGGTTTTAATTTATTTACAGAATCCACGAACTAACGTAATAAGTGCGTCGAGGTCTGCAGCATCAACTCCGAGGTCTGAGAGTTTTACATAGTTCGGATTCTTTGTGCCATTGGTCATTGATTCCTTCATCTGCGCATCAGTTCTGGACTTTTGATAATCAGCATTCGTAAAATCTGGCACGCCAAATTGCTTCCCAGCTTCGCTACCTTTGCCATCAGTACCATGACATAACTCACAGGTGTCTTTGTAGGTCTTGTTGACATCCTCTGCGTTTACTGTAGAACTGGCAAAACCGAAATACAAACCAAACATAGCTGTAATAGGAATTGCACAACAACTAAAAATCTTCTTCAACTAACGTTCCTCCATAAAAAATGTTACATATATTTACAATTTGTTAATGAAATATGTTAAATTCGGAATAAATCGCATAGTACTTCTTTGAAACACTTATCACCTCCAATCAAATTTACTTAACTTGTGATTCTATAAATTTTACAATGCTATTTAAGTCACTTTTATTAAAAGCAGGCACAGGCGAACGTGCCTTAGTTACACTTGTTACCTTTATATGGTGTTTGTATTCCTTAAGAGTAGGTTTCGTTTGATGGTGGTTATTATTAATTTCGATATAGGGGTAACAGTATTTTTTATAACCTTCCACAAGTACAATATCTACATCCAAATAATTACGTCTAATAATATCTTTTATTGACGGAGATTTTCGGCCAACCCTTTTTATGATTGCCAGTTTTTTTGGAGAGGATATAGATACGACATCTGCTCCTGCTTGAAAATGTTTGTAAGTATCCTTACCCTTATAATCTATTTCAAAGTGCGGGATATTATATTTAATTGTACCGACTCTATATCTCTTTCTCATCAATATTGGTATAATAATCCCGATGAGTGTGGTCTTGCCTACGTTTTGTTTACCAATTATCGAAACAACAGGAGTATCTTTTGGCAATTTTTGTTTAATGCTTATGCAATATATTACTAGAAAAAGCTGTTAGCCGCCTTTTTTCTTTTTATGTAATGAAACAAAAAGAGACTAATCTGGTTGTAACATATTGTGTTATGAGAAAATAGTAATCAAAGTTTTTTAATCGTAGCATCAATTTAATAGGGTGTCAAGCACTTTCCTGATAGGGTGAATTTGTAAAATGAATGTTTTAAAGCAGATAAATTTATTATATAATGCTTTGAATATTTAATTAAATTTGTGTTTATAAATGGAACAAATTTCCAAGTATTTTTTGTTTATTGAAATTAATTAAATATTACATTAAGAATAGTTTATATTATAAAAATCAATAATTTGCGGTGGAGGAATAGATGGAAGCGGATGTTAAAAAGATTACGGAAAAGATAAAGCAAGAAAGCGACTTCATTAACACCTTGATGTATGAAGTTGGCAAGGTAATTGTAGGACAGAAGTATTTGATTGAAAGGTTGTTAATAGGCATCCTTTCAAATGGACACGTACTGCTGGAGGGTGTTCCGGGGCTAGCAAAAACGATGTCAGTTACAACCCTTGCCAGTGCGATGCAAGTCGGCTTTCAAAGGATACAGTTTACACCAGATTTACTTCCCGCCGATTTATTAGGCACCCTTATTTATAATCCCAAAAACGGTGATTTTACAGTGAGGAAGGGACCTATTTTTACTAATATTGTCCTTGCCGATGAGATTAACCGCGCCCCTGCAAAGGTGCAAAGCGCACTTCTTGAGGCAATGCAGGAGAGGCAGGTAACAATTGGCGATGAGACATTTAAATTGGAGGAACCATTT
>MHXP01000192.1 GCA_001824485.1 Planctomycetes bacterium GWA2_39_15
GATGGATGAGGGGTTGAGGTTTGCTATTCGAGAAGGCGGAAAAACTGTCGGTGCTGGCGTCGTTACTAAAATTATTGAATAATAATCGGGAATATATACATGCGTGAATATATAACCATGGTTTGTAAAGAGTGTTCTAATAGGAATTATAGGACACCTAAAAAGTCTCAGCAAACGGAAAAGCTAGAATTAAAGAAACATTGTAGGTATTGTAGGAAGCATACAGCTCACAAAGAGTATAAGAAATAGTTCGAAGTATTTGTGTGACAGCGAGAAAAATAAAGGTCTGTAGCTCTAATTGGTAGAGCACCGGACTCCAAATCCGGCTGTTGGGGGTTCGAGTCCCTCCAGACCTGCCATATTTTAAATATAAAGAGATACTTGGAATGCCGTTTTTTGATGTTTATAGAAAAGGTCAAGGAATCTATAGTAGGGTTATTGTTGGGATAGTACTAGGTATTCTGGCATTATTTGCTTCGATTTCCTTGCATAACGTTTTAGTAGAGTTGCCAAATGTAGCGGGGAATGCAAGGATTCCACTGATTGATATTAGTTTGACTTGGGGTCTAATCTGTGCTTTTGCTCTTTTCGTTTTTTTGGGGTTTGTGATTTGTGTTTGTGTTGTTGGTCTTGAGACAGGAATTAGACCGATAGATACAAGTGGTAAAAAAGCAGTAGAATTATTAATTGATACCCAAGCTGAACTTCAAAAAGTAGCTTGGCCCACTCGGTACGAGTTAGTTGGTTCTACTGCAGTTGTAATTATATCTGTTATTTTAATAGGGGTTTTTATACTGGGTGTTGATTGGTTTGTATCTGTGATCATGAAATATATAGGCGTGCTTTAAGTTTTATTAAATTTGGGTTAAAAGATATGTACTATGGCCTAATGAGTAACACTAGCATTGAATAAAGAGAATCCTCAGCGTTAGCAATTCTTTTAATTCCTTCCGAGTGATTAGATAAGATTGTAAAGATTTTTTTATATACTAAAGTGCATAGAGATTTTTTTGAATTTTTTCTGTTAGGTTTAAACTAGATGCCAAAGGAATGGTACGTTTTGCGTGTTCAGAGCAATAAAGAGGATAAAGTTAAGGATAGTTTAATAGGACTTATTAAGGCGCGGGGTTTAGAAAAATTAATTCCAAATGTTTTGGTTCCTAGCGAAAAGATTTCTGAAATTAAGGGTGGTAAAAAAAAGATAACAGAGAGAAAAATATATCCGGGTTACATAATGGCAGAAATTGAGGTCGATGAACATGGGCAGATACCAAAAGAAGTCTGGTTCTTAATTCGTGAGACTGCTGGTGCAGGTGATTTTATTGGAGGACAAAATAAGCCGGTGCCTATGTCGAGATACGAGGTAGAAAAGTTGTTGTCTGATATAGAGCATAAAGAAGAAAAACCTCGTGCAAAAATTGAGTTTCATGAAAGTGAGAAAGTAAGGGTTAAAGAAGGTCCTTTTGAAAATTACGATGGGATAATTGAAGAAGTGTTGCCTGCTAGCGGCCGTGTAAAAGTAATGCTTACAGTTTTTGGTAGAGCAACGCCTGTTGAGTTGGAATATTGGCAGGTTGAGGCAATTTGACAATTAGGAGTTTAAAATGGCAAAAGAGGTTTTAAAAAAAATTAAATTACAATGTCCGGGAGGTCAAGCAACGCCAGCACCTCCTGTTGGACCGGCTCTTGGTCAACATGGAGTTAATATAGGTCAATTTGTAAAACAATTTAATGATAGGACTAAAGATTTGCAGGGTATTTTATCACCGGTAGAAATTACAGTTTATAAAGATAAATCATTTACATTTATTATAAAATCTCCGCCCGCTTCGGTGTTATTAAAACAATTAGCTGGTATTGCAAAGGGTTCTTCGGAACCAAATAAACAAACGGTAGGGCAGGTAAACAAACAGCAATTAAAAGAGATTGCAAGTAAAAAGCTGGCAGACTTAAATGCAAGTAGTCTGGATGCAGCTATTAAGATGATAGAAGGGACTGCCCGTAATATGGGAATCAAGGTGGTATAGGAGATAACTTCTATTATATAAACAGTAATAGTATGTATTCTGGTTGTTTGAAAGGAAAGTATTCAGATGGCAAAAAGAAGTAAAAGATATTTAGAATCTAGAAAAGTAGTAGATGTTGCGAAAAAATACGAATTAAAAGAGGCTGTCAAATTGCTTAAGTCGTTTAAGCGCACAAAATTTGACGAAAGCGTTGAGGTTTCGATAAAGTTGGGTATCGATCCAAAGCAATCTGACCAGCTTATTAGAGGGTCTGTCTCTTTGCCTAAAGGTATTGGTAAAAGCCTTAAGGTAATTGTTTTTGCCGGTGGTGAGAAGGCTGAGATAGCTAAAAAAGCAGGAGCAGATGAGGTTGGCGCTGAAGAGTTAGTGAAAAAGGTGGAAGGTGGATGGGCAGATTTTGATGTTGCGATTGCAACATCTGATATGATGAAGTTGGTGGGTAAATTAGGTAGGGTGCTTGGGCCTCAAGGTAAGATGCCTTCGCCTAAATCTGGTACTGTAACGGATGATATTGAAAAGGCGGTTAAGGAATTTAAAGCTGGTAAAATTGAATACAGGACTGATGCCGGTGGAAATGTGCATGCACTTGTTGGAAAGATTTCGTTTTCAGATTCAGATTTAGAGGATAATATCAATACATTTGTCAAACTTATTATTAACTCACGACCGGCTTCTACAAAGGGTATTTTTTTAGAAAAAGCTTCAGTATCTTCAACAATGAGTCCTGGAATAATGATAGAAGTTTAAATTAGAAATAATACGAAGGGAATTAAATAAAGTATGCCAAATGAATTAAAAGAACTCGTTGTAAAAGAAATGGTCGCTAGGTACCGGAAGTCTGATAATTACTTGGTAGTAGGTTATCAGGGAATAAATGCTTTACGGTTCGATGAATTAAGAAAGGATTTGCGCAAAAAGAATATTTCACTAGAAATAGTTAAAAATTCACTTGCGGCGATTGCATTTAAAGAAGTTGGTAATACGGGGGTTGTGGGCTTGATAAAAGGGCCTTCTGTCATAGTAACCGGAGGGGTAGATCCTGTGGTTATGGCAAAAGAGACAATTGAATGGTCAAAGAAAATACCCTTTTGGAATTTACGCGGTGGATTTATTGACGGGACCGTTATATCTGTTGGTGAAGTTAACAACTTGGCAAAACTTCCAAGTATGTCAGTACTTCGTGCACAAATAGTTACTGGTATCAATGCTCCGATTGTAGGTGTTGTGAATGCTTTCAATGTTATTTTACGTAACCTGGCAAATGTACTCCAGGTAATTAAAGATAAGAAAGAAGAAAGTGGTGTATAGTTTTTTGGGATTCCTGAAAAGGTAGGAGGAATAAAATGACTCAGGTAAGTGAAGAAAAGATGGTTGAGCCTTCCGGCAAGATTGCACAGGTGCTCGACTTAGTGGCAGGTATGACTTTGCTAGAGGCTGCACAACTCGTAAAAGCTTTTGAACGAAAATTTGGTGTTTCTGCGGCTGCGGTCACTGCAATGCCGGTAGGCGCTGCGGTAGCGGCTGAGGGAAAAGCTCCAGCAGTTGAGGAAAAGACGGCTTTTGATGTGATATTGAAAGATGGTGGTGCAAATAAGATCCAAGTAATTAAGGCCGTTCGTGCTGAAACAAACTTGGGGTTAAAGGAAGCAAAAGATCTTGTTGAAGGCGCTCCTAAAGCTGTTAAAGAGGGTGTTAGTAAGGAGGACGCAGAAAAGATTAAGAAGTCACTTGAAGCTGCAGGAGCTAAGGTAGAGATTAAATAAACAGTCTGTTTCCTCTGGTTTTAAAAAAAGGAAAACTATGGAAATTCGTAATTACGGCAAGATTAAGGAAGTTGTAGAAATCCAGAATCTTGTGCTGATTCAAACAAAAGCATATCGTGATTTTTTACAAGCAGATATCTCTGCCTCTAAAAGAAAAAACTTTGGAATCGAGGCTATCTTGAGAGAGATATTTCCAATAAGTAACTATGATGGGACAATGTCTTTAGACTACATTAAATATGAGCTTGGCAAACCACGATATACTCAAGATGAATGCAGACAATTACGCTTGACATATGGTCGTCCTTTTAGGATATGGTTAAGACTGAATAAAGCGGAACCCATTGAAGAAGAGGTTTATTTGGGTGAAATACCAACAATGATAGGTGGTGGTGAGTTTATTATTAATGGAACCGAAAGGGTAATTGTAACGCAATTGCATCGTTCACCTGGTATTGATTTTACCGAAGAATTTCATGCTGAAAAGAGGTTACATTCATGTCGAATCATTCCAGAGAGAGGAAGTTGGATTGAACTTGAAGTAGGGAAAAAGGATATAGTTACTGTTAGAATTGATCAGAGTGGAAAGTTGCCAGTTACTTGTTTTCTTAGGGCGCTGTCAGAAGAGTATTCTAACGACGAAGATATTATTAGACTGTTTTATGAAACAGAAATAGTGAAGATTACAGACTATGCCTCAGCTAGTAAAATAAGAGGGAGGCACACTGTTGAAAAGATTGTAAATCCACAAACAGGGGAGATTATACTTGAAGCAGGTCGTCAGTTTTCAGAGACGACAATAAAATCAATGGTGGATCTGGAAATAAAGAAGATTGAAGTAATTAAAAAGATGGAAGATCCACTTATTTTGAATTCGTTAGAATCAGATTTTACAAAATCACATGAAGATGCCTTGATGAAAATATATGCTAGGTTTCGACCAGGAAATCCCCAGCAGGCAGAAAAAGCCAAACAATTATTTTATGATAAGTTTTTTGACGTAAAGAGGTATAGATTAGGTTCTGTAGGGAGGTTTAGGTTAAATAGGAAATTAGGGCACAATATTAACGAAGCCGTAATGGTATTACAAAAAGAAGACTATGTAGAGGCTATACGATATATAATAAAATTACGTAAAGGTGAGGCTGGTGTATCTATTGATGATATTGATAATTTAGGTAACCGAAGGCTTCGAACGATTGACGAATTAGCGGGTGAAGAGTTACGCAAGGGTTTTCTGAAATTAAGAAGAACTGTACAGGAAAGACTAAGTGTAAAAGATGCTGAACAATTAACACCACGTTCTCTTGTTAATTCAAAGACTATCTTTTCAGCAATTGAATACTTCTTTAGCCGAAGCGAGCTATCTCAGGTATTAGATCAAACGAACCCTTTGGCACAATTAACGCATGAGAGGAGGCTGAGTGCGTTAGGTCCAGGTGGGTTAAATAGAAAGCGAGCAGGATTTGAAGTAAGAGACGTTCACGTGTCTCATTATGGTAGAGTATGTCCAATTGAAACGCCTGAAGGAACGAACATAGGCTTGATTGCATCTTTAAGTATTTATGCAACAACTGATGAATATGGTTTTTTAATTACCCCATATCTAATAATTGACAAGGGAAAGGTTACTGAAAAAATAATATATCTTCGTGCAGATGAAGAGGAGAATAAATTAATAGCACCCGCAGACGTATTAGCAAAATATAAAATAGAAAAAGAGAACATGATATGCAGGTACAATGGTGATTTTCACCAGGTGAGTTTTAAAGATGTTAACTATATGGATGTATCTCCAAAACAATTGGTTGGAGTTTCAGCTAGTCTGATACCATTTCTTGAACATAGTGATGCAAACAGAGCTTTAATGGGTTCTAATATGCAAAGGCAGGCAGTTCCGTTATTAAAAACAGAACCACCTATAGTAGCGACCGGTATGGAGAAATTTGTTGCTGAAAACTCAAGTATGACTGTTAAAGCAGAAAACACGGGTACAGTAACAAAAGTTACGGCTGACGAAATAGTTGTTGACGAAATAGATATATATAAACTTAGAAAATTTGTAGGGCTTAATGACGGTACATGCTTAAATCAGAAGCCGATCGTTGTTGAAGGTCAAAAGGTAAAAAGAGGTGAGGTAGTTGCGGATGGGGCAGCAACTTGCAATGGAGAGCTTAGTTTAGGCAAAAATGTGTTGGTAGCTTTCATGACATGGGATGGGTATAACTTTGAAGATGCTATGGTAATTAGTGAATCACTGCTCAAAGATGATAGATTCACTTCTATACACAGAGACGAGTTTGAGGTTGAAATTAGGGAAACCAAGCTGGGCAGAGAAGAATTTACGCGCGATATCCCAAATGTTTCCGAGAAAGCCTTAAAAAATCTTGATGAAAACGGTGTAATAAGAAATGGAACAAAGGTAAAACCTGGAGATATATTAGTCGGTAAAATTGCCCCGAAAAGTAGGAGTGAGTTGTCACCTGAAGAGAAATTGTTACATGCAATTTTCGGTCGAGCAGGGGAAGATGTAAAGAATGAATCTCTTGAAGTGTCATCAGGTATGGAGGGTATTGTAATAAACACTCAGGTATTTTCAAGAAAATCCTACCTTTCTGACGATAAAAGGCAGAAAATATTACAAGAAATTAGTGATATAGAAACAAAATATGCTGAGAGTATTTCAAAAGAATTTTCTAAAATGTTGAAAGCAATAGATGAGGAAATTAAGGAACCTTTGGTAGATATTCAAACAGGTCAGATGTATGCACTTGAACGCGGAATGTCCTCAAAGGCAATCCTCATGTTAGAAGAACGTTTTGACATCGGAAACATAGAGTTCGCAAATAAAAAGAAAAGGGAAAAAGCAATAGAAATCAGTAATGAATATCTTGAGAGAATAGAACTTCTAAAAGACGAAAGAGATAGAAAAATTAATCATCTTAAACGGGGCGATGAACTACCCACCGGAGTATTAGAACTTGCGAAGGTGTCAATTGCTACAAAGAGGAAGCTTTCTGTCGGTGACAAAATGGCCGGTAGACACGGTAATAAGGGTGTTATTTCCAAAATCCTCCCTGAAGAGGATATGCCTTTTTTGGCTGATGGAACACGTGTGGAAATGCTCTTAAATCCATTGGGTGTACCTTCAAGAATGAATGTTGGGCAAATTCTTGAAACTCATTTGGGATGGGCAGCGAAAAAATTGGGATTTCGAGCAGTTACACCAATTTTTGAAGGCGCATCTGAAGAAGAAATTAGGGCAACTCTTAAAGAGGCTGGTTTAGATGAAGATGGTAAAACTGTTTTGTATGACGGGCGTACAGGTGAACCTTTCGGGCAGAAGGTGACTGTAGGTTATATGTATATGTTAAAGCTTCATCACCTTGTGGATGAGAAAGTGCATGCAAGGGCAACTGGACCATACTCTTTGATTACGCAACAACCTTTAGGTGGCAAAGCGAGATTTGGCGGACAGAGATTTGGTGAAATGGAAGTGTGGGCGCTTGAAGCGTATGGTGCAGCGTATAATTTACAGGAATTACTTACTGTGAAGAGTGACGATGTCGAGGGAAGGACAAAGATATACGAATCAATGGTTAAAGGTGAAAATACGTTGGAAGCTGGTACCCCTGCATCCTTTGAAGTTCTTTCTAACGAAATTGCCGGGTTGGGTTTAAGTTTAAAATTAGGAAAGCAAAAAATGGAAGCACTAAAGGAACTATAAAGAGAATTTAAAAATGACTGATATTGTTTACGAAAAAATTAACGAATATAGTTCGGTAAAAATATCTCTTGCTTCGTCTGAGGATCTCAGGAGCTGGTCTTACGGTGAAGTAAAAAAGCCGGAGACGATTAATTATCGTACATATAGAGCAGAGAAAGACGGCTTGTTTTGTGAGCGCATTTTTGGTCCCGAACGAAACTGGGAGTGTTTTTGTGGAAAGTATAAAGGAATAAAGCATAAGGGGATCATATGCGACCGTTGCGGTGTTAAAATCACACATTCTCGTGTAAGAAGAAAACGTATGGGGCACATTAATTTGGCTGCGCCCATAGTTCATATATGGTTCTTTAAGGCACTACCTTCCCGTATAGGAACACTTCTTGGTATGAAGACGACTTCTTTGGAAAGGATCATTTATTTCCAAGACTATGTTGTAATAGATCCCGGGAACACTCCGCTTAAAGAATATCAGATGATTGCTGAAGAAGAGTATAAAGCATACAAAGAGAAATATGGAGAACAATCATTCAAAGCTGGAATGGGTGCTGAGGCAGTACGGACGCTGTTACAAAAGCTTGATTTAGTAGCACTATCAAAAGAATTACGTGAGGAATTTAATCAAACAAAATCTAAACAACGCATTAGGGAAATAATTAAAAGATTAGAAATTGTGGAGGCATTTAGGGACTCTGGAAACAAACCAGAGTGGATGGTTCTGAACGTTGTTCCAGTTATTCCTCCCGATTTAAGGCCTTTAGTTTTATTAGAAAGTGGGAATTTTGCCACCTCTGATCTTAATGATCTTTATAGAAGGATTATCAATAGAAATAATCGTCTAAAAAAGTTAATTGATTTAAACGCACCTGAAGTAATCATAAGAAACGAAAAAAGAATGTTACAGCAGGCTGTAGACGCTTTGTTTGATAATACGAGAGGAAAGCGTCCTGTGCTGGGCAGCAATAATCGTCCTTTGAAGTCGTTAACCGATATGATAAAAGGTAAACAGGGACGTTTTAGGGAAAACCTGCTTGGTAAAAGAGTTGACTATTCAGCGCGTTCTGTAATCGTAGTAGGTCCAGAACTAAAATTGCATCAATGTGGTTTACCAAAAAAAATAGCACTGGAATTGTTTCAACCTTTTATTATACGCAGATTAAAAGAGTTGGGTCTTGCAGATACGATTAAGAGTGCAAAGAAAATGTTAAGTCGCAAAGACAAAGAAGTATGGGACATTCTTGATGAAGTAGTCAAGAGACATCCAGTACTATTAAATAGGGCTCCAACGTTACATAGGATGGGAATTCAGGCCTTTGAACCTATTCTCGTAGAGGGTAATGCAATAAAATTGCACCCTTTAGTATGTCGTGGCTTCAATGCTGATTTTGATGGCGATCAGATGGCGGTCCATCTTCCACTTTCGATTGAGGCACAAGCTGAAGCTATAACATTAATGTTATCTACAAATAATATATTTTCACCGGCTTCAGGTGAACCGATTATTACCCCGACGCAGGACATTGTTTTAGGTTGTTCTTATCTTACAACAAGTGTACAAGAAGACTCAGAAAAAGAGTATAAAAAGTTTGGTAGTCCAGAGGAAGTAATATATGCACTATCAGTGAAAAAATTACATTTGCATACAAAAATTGAAATAAGGCTAAAGCAGACAAAGATCATTAAAGACCGGCTGGGCGCAGAAGAATCTAAAAATGGCTTGTGCAAAACAACAGTTGGTCGTGTTCTATTTAATAATATATTGCCTGAAGGAATGCCTTTTTATAATTACAGTTTGGATTTGAAAGGTATTAGCAAGATAATTCAAGATTGTTATAAACTTCTAGGCAGAGAAAAAACCATTATTTTGTTGGATGATATTAAAGAGATAGGTTTCAAGGAATGCACAAAAGCAGGGCTTTCATTTTCTATAACAGATGTAAAGATGCCAAAGAAGAAGCAGCAGATTATTGATGAGACTCAGGAAGAAATAGAAAAAATACAAAAATTATATAGAAGAGGTATAATTACGGAAGGTGAAAGGTATAACCAGATTATAGACAAATGGACCTATGCTGGTGAGAAAGTTGCTGAAGAGATGCTGCATGAACTTAAAACTGATACCAGGGACGGGAAGCCATATTTGAATCCTATATATTTAATGTCTGCATCTGGAGCAAGGGGTAGTTCACAACAGTTACGGCAGCTTGCAGGTATGCGTGGTTTAATGGCAAAACCTTCCGGTAAGATTATTGAAACTCCTATAAAAGCGAATTTTAGGGAAGGTTTGGGCGTTCTTGAATACTTTAGCTCAACTCATGGTGCAAGAAAAGGATTGGCTGATACCGCATTAAAAACAGCTGATTCAGGTTATTTAACAAGAAAATTAGCAGATGTTGCTCAGAATGTCGTAATAACTTCACAAGACTGTGGCACAACAAATGGTATTACTAAGAGTATTGTCTATCGTGGAGAAAAAGTTGAGGTGCCATTAAGTAAGATAATAACTGGCAGGGTGGCGAGGAACAACATTGTAGATTTGGTAAAAGATGAAGTAATTGTGAAAGAAAATGAATTAATTACTGAAGAAAAAGCAAAGAGGATAGAAGCGTTAGGTTATGAAAAAATTAAAGTGAGATCCCCTTTAACATGTGAAATGCATTTGGGGCTGTGTACAAAATGCTACGGAATGGATTTGGCCAGAGGACAATCCGTTGAAGAAGGTATGGCTGTGGGAATTATTGCAGCACAATCAATTGGTGAACCCGGTACTCAGCTTACAATGAAGACATTTCATATAGGTGGTACTGCAACGCGTTCGGTAGAGGAGTCCGAAGTAAGAGCGAAACGAGCGGGCACTATAAAATATAATAATTTGAATGTGGTAAAAAATCCCCAGGGAAAGAACGTTGCCATAAACGCAAATGGGGAAATCATACTTTTGGATTCAAAAGGAAGGCAAATTGATAAGCATACTTTAGTTCTCGGCGCAGAAGTACTGGTAAAAGAAAATGACAGTGTTGTTTCGCATCAGGTACTTGCCAGGTGGGATCCTCATATGATTCCAATATTAACAGAAATGTCCGGTAAAATACGTTTTGAGGACATAGTGATTGGTAAAACAATGCGGCTGGAATCTGACGTTTCAACCGGGGTTAAGCGGAAAGTGATTATGGAGCATAAAGGAGATTTGCACCCACAAATCATTATAGAAGATGAAAAAGGTAAAATATTAGGTCTGTACCCGATTCCTGAAAAGGCACATATCGAAGTCGATGAGGGTGAAAAGGTTACTGCTGGAACATTACTTGCAAAAACACCAAGAGAAATCTCCAGGACCGAAGATATTACCGGTGGTCTGCCAAGGGTATCTGAAATCTTTGAGTCAAGAAAACCAAAAGACCCTGCAGTAATAAGTGAAATTGATGGTGTTGTAGAGGTTGGAGAAAAGCGTCGCGGAAAACGTACAATATTGGTTAAGAGTGAAACCGGTATGGAGATAGAACATCTTGTACCAAGAGGTAAACATTTAAAGGTACACAGGGGAGACAGAATTAGGGCGGGTAGCCCTCTTGTAGAAGGGCCTCTTATATTGCAGGATATTTTGAGAATAAGCGGTGAGGAAGAATTACAGACATACATGTTGAAAGAAGTGCAAAATGTCTATCGTTCTCAGAATGTACCAATAGATGATAAACATATTGAAATTATTATTGGTCAGATGCTTAGAAAAGTAAAGGTAGATGATGTGGGTGATACAAGTCTGTTACCGGGGCAAACTGTTGATAAATTTAGATTCAAAGATGAAAATAAAAATATAATTGGAAAAGGTGGAAAACCTGCAACGGCAAAACCTTTATTACTGGGTATAACTAAGGCATCTTTGCAATCAGATAGTTTTATATCTGCAGCTTCGTTCCAGGAAACCACAAAGGTTCTGACCAGAGCGGCACTTGAAGGTAAAACTGATGACTTGGTTGGGTTAAAGGAAAATGTTATTCTCGGACATCTTATACCGGCTGGAACTGGTTACAAAACTTATTATTCACTTACCGCTGTTCCAACAGGAGAGGTCATTTCCAAAGAAATAGAAAAACACGAAGATAATAAACTTATTACGTCAATTCAATAGGAGAGCATAATATATGCCAACTATAAATCAGTTAATCAGGAAAGGTAGAAAGGGGCTCGAAAATAAAAGTAAGAGTCCTGATCTGGAAAAATGTTCACATAAGAAAGGTGTTTGTCTTCAGGTAATGACGAGAACACCAAAAAAACCTAATTCTGCTTTAAGAAAAGTAGCTAGGGTTAGATTATCAAATGGCAGGGAAATAACTGCATATATTCCAGGTGAAGGTCATAATTTACAAGAACATTCTATTGTATTGGTAAGAGGAGGACGTGTAAGAGATCTTCCTGGTATTAAATATCATATCGTTCGTGGAACACTAGATGCCTCTGGTGTTGAAGGTAGAAGGCGTTCTCGCTCTAAATATGGGACAAAGACTCCCAAATAGGTTTTAGTGAAGGAGATTGTAGTATATGGCTCTTGCATATAGGAGTACAGAAGTATTTCTGCAACCAGATGTAAAATATAAGAGTAAATTGGTCTCAAAGTTTATTAATTGCGTTATGCGAAAAGGGAAAAAAAGCGTTGCTGAGAAAGTATTTTATGAGGCAATGGGAATCATAGAAAAAAAGATAAGTGACGTTGAACCTTTAGAAGTATTTGATACCGCAGTGAATAATGTTAAACCATTAGTAGAGGTACGATCAAAACGTGTAGGTGGTGCAACATATCAAGTGCCGGTAGAAGTGCCAAGAAAAAGGCAGATAGCACTTGCATTTCGTTGGATAATAAATGCTGCAAAGGGAAAAAAGGGACGGCCCATGTTCCAACGATTGGCAGATGAATTAGTTGATGCATATAAAAAACAAGGGGTAGCAATAACGCAAAGAGAAAATACACACAAAATGGCTGAAGCTAACAAAGCGTTTGCGCATTTTGCATGGTCGAAATTTTAGGATAGGAAGTTTGGTAATTATGAGTATTGAAAAAATGAGAAATATTGGTATTGCAGCTCATATTGATGCTGGTAAAACAACCACTTCGGAGCGCATACTTTATTATACCGGAAAATCATATAAAATGGGTGAGGTTCATGAAGGCACTACAGTGATGGACTGGATGGAAGAGGAGCAAAAACGAGGAATTACCATTACGGCCGCTGCGACATCGTGTAGTTGGGACGAATACCAATTTAATTTAATTGATACTCCGGGTCATGTGGATTTTACTATGGAGGTGGAGCGATCACTTCGCGTACTGGATGGTGCAGTATGTGTATTTTGTGGCGTAGGCGGTGTTGAGGCACAATCAGAGACAGTATGGCGTCAAGCTGATAGATACGATGTACCTAGAATATGTTTTGTGAATAAGATGGACCGTGTTGGTGCAGATTTCTTGAAGGTTGTCGGCGAAATTAACGAAAGATTAGGAATGAAGGCTATTCCTATCCAGTTACCTTTAGGTAAAGAACAAGGATTTAAGGGTGTTATTGATTTGGTGAACATGAAGGCAATTATATACTCTGATGATGTAGACACGTTGGGAGTTAATTTCTCAGTAGAGGAAATTCCTGATGAATATAAAAAAGACGCTGAATCATACCGTGAAAAAATGATTGAGGGATTAGCTGAACAAGTTGATTGGCTAACTGAAAAGTTTTTAAACGGTGAAAAGATAACAAACGATGAGATAAAAAAAGCCATTCGAGAAGGAACGATTAATTTAAAACTAGTTCCCGTAATGTGCGGCTCTGCATTTAAGAAAAAAGGAGTACAGCCCCTTCTTGATGCAGTGTGTGATTATTTGCCTTCACCAATTGATAAGAAGGCAATTGTCGGCACAGATCCTTATACTGACGAAGAAATATCAAGAAAACCGATTCCAACAGAACCTTTTAGTGCGCTCGCTTTTAAAATTGCATCCGATAAACATGGCGATTTAACATTTATAAGAGTTTATTCTGGTAGAATAACTTCCGGTACAAGAGTAATAAATTCTGGAAAAGATAAAAAAGAATTAGTTAGTCGTATTTATAAAATGCATGCTAACAATAGAGAACAAGTTGATGAACTTAATGCCGGTGATATAGGTGCCGTCATAGGTTTGAAATATACAGTTACAGGCGATACATTGTGTGACCCAAATCAACCGATTGTTCTTGAGAAGATGGAATTCCCGGACACAGTTATATCGATGGCAATAGAGCCAAAGACAGATGCTGAAAAAGAAAAACTAGGAGTAGCCTTGTCAAAATTAGCAAAAGAAGACCCTACATTCAAAGTTCACTTGGATAAAGAGACGGGACAGATGATTATCTCTGGTATGGGCGAGTTGCATTTGGAAGTAATTAAAAATAGGATGTTGAGTGAATACAAAGTAGATGCCAATGTAGGGGCTCCAAAGGTATCTTACAGAGAAACAATAGGTAAAAAGGTTGAGGTTGAAGGCAAATTTATTCAACAGACAGGTGGTCACGGCCAATTTGGACATGTGTGGATTACTTTGGAACCATTTAAGGGTGAGGAACCTGTGACTTTCGTTGATGACATTAAAGGTGGAAAGATTCCTAGGCAATTTGTAAGGTCTTGCGAAAAAGGAATCAGAGAGACCGCTGCAACTGGAGTAGCTGGGGGATATCCGCTTATAGACATAAAAGTTACCGTAACAGATGGTTCGACTCATCCTGTAGATTCATCTGATCTGGCCTTTTACACTGCTGCAAGTATTGCTTTAAGAAAAGGAGTGGAAATGGCCAAGTCAATATTGTTAGAACCAATAATGTCTTTGGAAATATCGGTTCCTGAGCAGTATATGGGTGATGTTATTGGCGAAATTCATAGTCGCAGGGCAAATATTATTGAAATGGGTACAAGAGGTGGTGTTAGAATTATTAAAGGCGAAGTACCCCTTGCTGAAATGTTTGGGTACTCAACTGTATTAAGGTCAATAACTCAAGGTAGAGGGACTTATACAATGGAACCGCTGGAATACAGACCTGCACCAGCAAAGGTACTTAGTAGTGTTGCATAATGTAAATTAAAAATAATAATTGGAGGTTTATTCTATGGGTAAAGAGGTATTTAAGCGGACGAAGCCGCATGTGAAC
>MHXP01000193.1:0-20244 GCA_001824485.1 Planctomycetes bacterium GWA2_39_15
TGTTGTAGAACATAACATGGATATTATTAAATCTGCAGATTACATTATTGACTTGGGTCCTGAGGGTGGTGATGCGGGAGGGTACATTGTTGGAGCTGGCACACCTGAGCAGATAACACAAATAGAAATGAGTTATACAGGAAGGTATTTGAAATCTTATTTTTAATGATTATCAACGTATCTTAAGTTAAAATGTGAATTTTAAAGATATAATTACAGGTCTTGTATTCTGTTTTCCAAAGAGTATTCTTAATAATAACCGTATGAAAGGCCACGATGAAATTTAACAAGAAAAATGTTCTGTTCATCATAAGTATTATTGTCAGTATTATTTGTTCGTGGTTGTTTATACGAAAGATTGAGTGGTCATTACTTAAGAATGCTTTAAAGGACGCAAATTATTGGTTTGTTATCCCAGCGGTCATTTTGACTCTGCTGGTTTATCTGGTAAGGGCATTTAGATGGCAATGTTTATTGTCACATATTAAAAGGGTCTCTGTGATAAATTTATTGTCCGTTACTTGCATTGGCTTTATGGCAAACAACATCCTTCCCGCTCGCGTGGGGGAAGTTCTAAGGCCATTTTTACTTTATAAAAAAGAAAATATAAAATTTTCAACCTCTGTTGCCACAGCAATTATGGAGCGGATTTTTGATATGCTGGGGCTTATCATATTCACCGTTGTTGTTATTGCCATACTACCTCACCCCTCTACAACCCATCATAATCCACTTGGTCCTGTTTCTGTGAATGGGGTAAACACGATAAAAGAATCAATTATCCCTTCTCTGAAAAAATGGACCGAGGTATTCGCTGCGGTTGGTGTATTTACCATCGTTTCAATGTTTTTGATTGTTATTAAACCTGATTTTTTCAAGAAAATACTCTCTAAAGTATGCTTTTTTCTACCGCATAAGCTTAAAGACAAGATTTTTGGATTTTATGACTCTTTCGTCCATGGACTAAAAATTCTAGAAAATAAAACACAAACAGTATGGATAATGGCACTTTCTCTCGTAATTTGGATTTTGGCTGGGGTAGAAATATATCTTCTTGGGTTTTCCTTTCACATACAACTGCCTTTGGTTGGCGCCTGTCTGGTTGCTGTTTGTATAGCGCTGGCTGTTGCTCTGCCTCAAGCGCCTGGGTACATAGGTGTGTTCCATATCGCAGTTCTGAAAGCACTAGACATTTTTGGTGTGCAAACCAGTGCAGCACAAAGCTACGCAATTGTCTTATGGGCAATTGGCATAATACCCTCAACGATTATGGGCTTTTTATTCCTCTGGAGAGAGGGAATTGCCTTCCGTGATGTGGTCAAACTTGAAGAAGAAATTGCTGAAGGTAAGCTAGAAGAGTCAGAGGGAATAATAGAAGATACGCCAAAGATGTAAATATTTCAGAAGTCGGTTATTCCAGGATATTGGAACAAATATAAAAATAATTAAATTTCCTTGAAAGCCTTTAAAATCCAAGTAGAATGATTGCAGAATTGAAAGATACCAGAACTTTAGATTTTTAATTTCAATCTTCTTGTGATTGCCTAACTTCTAACTAATAAATTATACTTCTTCAATAAGCAAAATATATGGCTAAAAGGTGGGTGTTTTTCTCTCCAAACAAGATACTTCAAGCGGAGATTGCCAGCAAACTTAAAATATCACACCTGCTTGCACAAGTTCTCATCAATCGCGGAATAATTGATGTTGCATCTGCAAAAAGCTTCCTCCAACCGCAAATTGCGGCACTAGGAGACCCATCTCATTTACCCGACATAGAAAAGGCTTCAATTCGGATTAATGAAGCTGTGCGTAAGAAAGAGAAAATTGTTATCTATGGAGATTATGATGTTGATGGCTTATCAGCTACAGCACTCATGTACCGATGTTTGAAATTGATAGGAGCGCATGTAAGTTATTATATCCCTGAAAGGCTTGAAGAAGGGTATGGTCTAAATATAGATGCCATTAAGAAGTTAAAAGAAGGTGGGGCAAACGTCATTCTGACGGTGGATTGCGGTATCAACGCCTGTCGGGAGGCTGATATTGCACGCACCCTTGGTATAGACCTGATTATTACCGATCATCATCAACCCGGTCACGAAATACCTAATGCTTTTGCAGTTGTCAATCCGAAATTAAAAACATCCCACCATGGTTTCAAAGGCTTTTCCGGGGTGGGTATTGCATTTAAACTGGCATGGGCTATTGGACAACACTTTTCACCTCAAAAGAAAGTATCTTCGGAATTTAAGGATTTTTTATTAAATGCTGTAGGGCTGGTAGCTCTTGGTACGATTGCCGATGTGGTGCCCCTCTTGGGTGAAAATCGTATCCTTACAAAATATGGGCTTAGTGCGCTACAATATACCGAAATTCCGGGGTTACGGGCACTTCTTGACATAGCGGACCTTTCAAATACAAATCTTGACGCATTTCATGTGGGGTATCGTTTAGGACCTCGGATAAACGCGCCAGGCCGTGTCGGTAATGCAGGGATTGTTGTTGAAATGTTGACTACGACATGCAAAGAAAGGGCTGTGGAAATTGCAAACTTTTTAGAACAAGAAAATAAAAGAAGGCAGGATATTCAGCTCGAAATAATGACATCAGCCAGGGAGAAGATCGTGAATGAAATAAACCTTGATGAAACTACTGCCATTGTATTAGCTGACCAGAAATGGCATCCTGGCGTTATTGGGATTATTGCCTCTAAGATTGTCGAGGAATTTAACCGTCCTACCGTAATGATTGCCATAGCTGCTGATATAGGTCGTGGTTCTGCACGTTCGATTCCCTCTTTTCATATATTGGAAGCTCTGGAAAATTGTAAGTGTAAGTTGCTTTCTGTGGGTGGGCATGCACAGGCTGCAGGCTTAAAGATACACCCCGATAATATCAATGAGTTTCGACATATGCTTAACAGTACGACATCTCAAAGACTGGGGAAGGCTGATCTAGTGCCCGTTTTGAACATTGATGCAGAAGTTACACTCTCGATGTTGTCCAAGGCATTAGTGTCAGAGCTTGTGCGTCTTTCCCCTTACGGGGAAGGTAACCCTGTGCCTTTATTTGCCGCCATGAATTTAAAGATAGTAGGTCAGCCGCGTCGTATTGGTTCAAAGGGGCAGCACCTTAGTTTTTATGCCAAACAGGGAGATGTTGCTATTAGAGCCGTTGCTTTTGGGATGGGAGAACAGATAGACAGGCTTAAACAGAATGGGAAAACGTGTTCTATCGCCTTTGTTGTAAAAATAAATAATTGGATGGATAGTGAAAACCTTGAATTGGAGGTTAAAGATATAAAATTTGACCATGAAATGGTATCGAATATTTCTGGGAGATGTTAACCTATCGGTATTTGTCAGTGTTTAACCTATCAACTTCTTCATTATGTCTCCCAGCCTGTAATAAAATCCTGCAGTGTGCAAACTTGATGGAAATTTGAGCACCTCATAGTCGTAGTGATGCATAAACTCATGGATCAAGGTATCCATGAATGTTTTCGGGGCGATCACGGATTCTCGTATTGCAGTTTTGTTGCTGATAGTGATTTTCCCCGCCTTATACGTTGCATAGGTCTTCCGCATCAGCTTGCCATTTTTCAGAGAATGGTTTTGTCGTTTATCGTTTACATTTAGCTGTGGGGGAGGAATTGACAATGACCCAGACATCTCATCTAATAAGCTTTGTCCGATAGATTGTCTTTCCGATGCATCCGTTGAAGTTAAAAGTTTTTTCGTATAATTTACAGATGCAGTACTTGGCTGGAACTGAGTATGCGTTATGCTGTTAGATTTTTTATAAACAGCCTTGTTAATATCTTGCCGCCAAAACATATAAGTCTTTCAGATAATTCATTTTAATAAAAATGTATAATACAGTGTTACCATAACCAATATATCACGGCAATTTTTTATTTGACAATCAATATTTTTGATATACTTTAATGTTTTTGATACTTTTGTAAAGATTTATTTGTTAGCATAGTGAATTAAGGAGCTTCTGGTAATATGAATCCACTGTCTAAGAATTTTGTGCGTGCGAGCCTGGTATATTTTTTTATAGCAGCCATACTTGGCACGATTATGATTTTCATGAGAAACTACCCCGCCCAACTGCTCTTTACGCATGTTCATTTAAATCTTTTGGGATGGATGTCTATGATGATTTATGGTGTTGGATATCATATCTTGCCGAGGTTTTCAGGAACGCCGCTTGCTTATCCTAAAGTAGGTAATATTCAATTCTATGTTGCTAATATTGGGCTTGTAGGGTTGGTGTGTTTTCGCCCAATACATCCGCTCGCAGAAATCTTTGCAGGTCTACAGGTGATTTCAGTAGGTTTGTTTGTATTCAATATTTGGATGAGTCTGATACCACCCAAACCTGAACCTGAATAGAGATGGATGAATTGTAGAAGTTGTAAAGATTGGGTGTATTCAGTGTTTTCTGTCGTTTGGTTTTAGAATACAAAAATTTTATAAGGAGATTTTTTAGAATGTATACAATAGGAATCGATATAGGTTCCATGTCAGCTAACGGAGTTTTACTAAATGAGAAAAAGGAAATTCTTTCTTCAATAATTATACCAACTGGCGCAAGCAGTAAAAAAGCGGCAGATAAAACTTTTAATCAGATACTTACAGAACACAAACTATCCGAACGGGATATTGATTATGTTATTGCTACGGGGTATGGGCGCGTGAAGGTGCCGTTTGCCAATGAAGTCGTAACAGAGATTACCTGCCACGCTAAAGGCGCTAACTATTATTTCCCAAATGCAAGAACTATTATTGATATTGGTGGACAGGACAGCAAGGTTATTAAGGTAGATGGGAATGGAAACGTTCTTGACTTTGTAATGAATGATAAGTGTGCTGCTGGAACTGGTAGGTTTCTGGAGGTTATGGCAAGAACCCTGGAGATAGACCTGGAAGAGATGGGGCCGCTTTCTCTGAATGGAAAGGAAGTCGCTTCCGTTAGCAGTCTATGTACCGTTTTTGCAGAATCAGAGGTAGTATCACTTGTTGGCGCTGATCATAAAACAGCAGATATTTGCAAGGGATTACATGTTTCTATTGCCAAACGTATCACCGCGCAGGTAAAAAGAATAGGGTTGGAGGAAGAAGTTGCAATGACGGGCGGTGTTGCAAAGAATATCGGTGTTGTAACGGAACTGGAAAGGAATCTTGGTTGTAAAATTAAAATATCAGAAGAGCCTCAAATTAACGGGGCGCTTGGAGCGGCATTGATCGCCTTAGATAAGGCACGGTCAAAGTCTCGCGTCTCCGTGCTTGTTTCTGGAAGCGTCTCTCCTGAAACGTCTATTGCAGAGTTTTCCGTTGAAGAGAGTACCTTGCCCAAAATTGGATATTTTTGCTCATATACTCCGGTAGAGCTCATTCGCGCTGCAGGATTTCACCCGGTCAGAATCAAAGGAACGGGAAAGGA
Organism: Planctomycetes bacterium GWA2_39_15; assembly: GCA_001824485.1. Classification (GTDB taxonomy): domain Bacteria; phylum Planctomycetota; class Brocadiia; order Brocadiales; family Brocadiaceae; genus 2-12-FULL-39-13. Next base: position 5,455 of record MHXP01000193.1, read on the forward strand.
ATCTTGCTCAGCAAATGAGGTGCTTTGCAGTAATATATGCCCTTACATCAAGGCAGTTATTGATCAAAAAATCAATGGCAACCTTGAAGACTTCAAAGGGATGGTATTCGTCAATTCGTGTGATGGTATGCGCAGACTTTACGATGCGTGGGTTAAATTGGATGAAGGGAAAAGGGTGTTTAATTATATTTTAGATATTCCAAAGAATACGGACGATGCCGCGGTTTTTTATTATGCAAATTTATTGAAAAAATTCAAAGAAAAACTAGAATCCTATTTTACGCTCAAGATACAACACGATGATATCAATAATAGTATTGCCCTGTATAATGCAGTTAGAGAAAAGGTCATGCTCTTTTTGCAAAAATACTGGACTGGGTATATCGGGCAGTCAGGGTATGAGATATTCTCACTATTAAAGAAAGGTATCAATGCCGTGCCTGAAAAGTTCCAAGTATATTTAACCAACATTATGAAACAGAGCGGAGATATACGAGACACAAGAGATGTACCTCGTCTCTTCGTCTGGGGTAGCATCATGGAGAATGAGAGAATTATAAAGGTCATAGAGGATGCTGGTGCAAAGGTAGTTGCAGAAGATTTGTGTAATGGCAGCCGGCACTTTGATGCTCAAATTAATATAAGCGAAGACCCTATCCTCTCAATTGCCAAAAGATATATAAGCCGGGCTCCTTGTTCTCGTATGGTCAATGTCTTGGATAGAATTAATAACGTATTAACCAGCATGCAGGCGAAATCAATTCATGCTGCGATTTACCATACCTTAAAATTCTGTGATCATAATCTTATGGATTACCCTGTAATTAAAAAGGCATTCCATGAAAAAAACATTCCGCTTCTTCATTTAAATTGTGATTATACTATTAGCAGTGAAGGGCAAATCAAGACACGGGTTGAGGCATTTCTTGAACAATTAACCAGTACCGCAAAGAAAGAATAAGTAAGACATGGCATCAATTCGTAAATTTAAAGAGTGGGTAAATCCATTCCTGCGTCGCATTTCTCCATTTTTATTCAAAGAACTTTTGCTGTTCATGAAAATATACCATTTCTTCTACCGTGGAAATAAGAAGAAGGAATTGGTTTCTTTGCGAACCCAGATGCGTGTTGGTATTAAGCATCTATACAACGTATATTCCAACCCAAAAAGAACTATTTGGACGACAATGTTTGTCCCCTCAGAAATTCTCTTTGCCATGGGGCTATATCCATTTTGTCTTGAAATTGGCGCTGCCCTTTTTGCAGGCTTGGGGCAGAGTTCCAAGGGGCTGCTAGAGGCTGAATCTTATGGCGTTCCAACAGACATCTGTTCTTTCCACAGATCAGCAATTGGGCATGCGTTCAGGAACTTATTTCCCCCCAATATACTTCAGGTAGCCACTACGACATTGTGTGATAATAACACAAAGACAACAAAGATATGCGAATCAATCACAGGGAAAGAAACCATTGTTATTGATGTTCCTTATGAGGCTGATGATTATTCTGTCAAATATCTTGCAAAACAACTTGAAGATTTCACTAAACGACTGGAGGTTGTGACGGGAAGGAAGATGGAACAAGAAGCGTTTGAAAAGGCTATTGAATATTCAAATCAGACGCGGGCAAAAATGCTGGAAATCAATGAGTTAAGGAAAGACCCGTATTGTCCCCTCCCAGGCAGCAGAGCCCTTGGGTTTATGTTTCCTGCGTATTTATTAATCGGGTCTAAATTGTCGGTAGATTTTTTCTCCAGTCTTGCTGCTGAACTACGTGAGAAGATTGCAGAAAATAAAAGAAATCCAGACAAAGCACCTCCTAAAGACCTGATCAAAATCCTCTGGTTGGAATTAAAACCTTATTTTAATGTGGATTTTTTGACTAAATTAGAAAAAGAACAAGGTGTAAAGATTGTATTTGAGGAAACAAATTATGTTTTTTGGGATAAACTGGATCCAAAAAATCCTTACGAAAGTCTTGCAAGAAAACTTATAACCAGCCATTACAACGGTCCGTTAGAGCGGCGCGTTGAAGTAACCAAGAGACTTGCAAGGGAATACCAGGTAGACGGGGTAGTTGTATTCTCAACCTGGGGTTGCCGGAGAAATAACGCTGCCGTACCCACTTTAAAAAGGGAATTCAATAAGATTGGTTATCCACTCCTGAGCCTCGATGGCGATTGTATAGATGATCATAACTACATGTCAGGTCAGTTTTCTACAAGAATTGAAGGTTTTCTGGAGATGTTACGGAGCCGTAAAGCTACTATTCCACAACATGAGACATGTGTCACGTCAGTATAGTTTAAGAAAATAAACTTGCTGTTTTATTGATTAAATGTGAAGAGTGATACTGACGCGTGACAATGGATATTTAATTGCAATCATTCCTGATTTTCTTCACTTCTCAAAACTGCAATTGTTGTTAATAAAAGAATTTTAATATCCATAAGAAATGATCTTTTCTGCACATATTCGATATCATACTTTATCCAATCGCCAAATTTATTACTTCTCCTTCCCATTATTTGCCATAGTCCTGTCATACCAGGTTTAACCGAAAGTCTGATTTTTCTCCAGTTGTCATCCCCAATCATTTCTTTACTTGACAAAGGTCTTGGCCCAACGAGGCTCATTTCTCCTTTTAAGACATTAAATAATTGAGGCAACTCATCAAGACTCCAGCTTCTTAAGATTCTTCCTACTTTTGTAATTCTAGGATCATTTTTCATTTTAAACATAGGTCCATCCACCTCATTTACAAGCCTTTTCTTCAATAACTCTGCGTCTATGACCATAGTTCTAAATTTATACATGTTAAATTCCACTCCATTTTTGCCGCAGCGCTTTTGTAAAAAGAAAACAGGGCCTTTACTATTTATTTTCATGAGAATGGCAATAATGAAAAACAAAGGGAACGAAACAATGAGGTAAAGAAGGCTACCTACTATATCCAATATCCTTCTAAAAAAATCTCCTACGCCAGTTTTTATATCCATATCGTTAAGCGGACTGTTAAAAAACCCTAACGCTCAACTATCAGTATAAGCTAAGGTAATCTGTTTTTGAAGTGTTTGATAATCAATAGACTTTCTAACTTATTCAAATCTTCACAAGTTGTTTTGGACAATTACAATTTTTATAACGTTTTATTGATATGATAAATCCTGAATCGAGTAGGCCGGAAACCGTTATGGTTAAGGGACATTCCGAAACCCAATACGAGACAGAAGAGTTGACGATACTTTTTATAAAACTTGTTTCATAATAAAAATGATGATTAAAATACTTTGCTGAGAAACTAAGAGTTCATTTAGCTTGTACCAGAAATAAGGTTAATTATCAATAAAATTTTCAGTGTTGATGTTCCTGTTCTGGACTGGTGCATTCAATAAATGAAGCGTAACACTTGAGAAAACTATTTTATGTGGTGTTTAAATCTCAAATAAATTTTGGGTCTTGAAAAAATACTTGCATTTACATGGGACATGTCCTAAGATATTTAGCAGTTGATATTCATATTGCTTATCTTATGTGATTGTCGCTAACGGGATATAAAAGGGGGCAGTATAAAAATAATCTTGATGTTTAGGGATTATTATATAAAGGCTTTTTATTTGAGTTAAATATTTAGAGGATAGATTTACGAAATATCCTCTTTTTTTTTAAATAAGATTGGTGACTATTTAATGAAACGAGCATCCATTATTTGTCTAACACTTTTAACAATACTTTCCTGTTCTATAATCAAAAAGCCGGCTAAGGATGATAGAGTGTCCAAGCCTTCTGATACTACAACCCAAAAACTAACGAAGGATAATACTGGGGCAGAACTTTCCGACTCAAGTAAGGAAAAGGAAGTTGTTATATCTGAATTCATACTAGGAACTGGTGATGAGATAGAGATAACGGTTTACAGGCATGATGATTTAAATAGAAGAATACGTGTTCCACCAGAAGGTAAAAATACCCTTCCGCTTATCGGCGAGATACAGACTAAAGGGGTGAGTGTATATCAAATTAATGAAAAAATTAAAGAGGAGCTTTCAAATTATTTGGTAAATCCTGAGGTAAGTGTAGAGGTTACGTCATTTAAGGGACAGAAGATATTTGTCTTGGGAGAGGTTCATCGCCCGGGAGTATACCAGATAGATCCACCGACAACCGTACTTGAAGCAATTTCAAATGCAGGTGGATTTAATCTGGATGGTAAGAGTAGCAGCGTCTTGTTAATTAGGGGCGGGCCTGAAAAACCGGAGGTAAAAACCCTTGATTTAAAAAAGACATTAGAGAAAGGGAAGGTATCCCAAAATATATTATTACAAACGGGTGATGTTGTTTATGTTCCACGTACATTTATTGCCCAAGTTGACAGATTCTTTCAACATTTTGAGAATATTATTCGGCCTATTGTATGGTCGGAACAAGGAATCATATTGGCTCCACGTGTTGAAGATGTGTTTCAAGGAGAAAGCGCTGCTGATAAAGGGTCATCTAACGTACCTATAGTAATTCAGAAATAAAATTCGTTTATTATTATTTTATGGCAGGGAGGTGTGAAAAAATATGTATATTTGAATTATATGGTTGGGTGGAAGATGTGTTGAAAAAAAGTGGTACATTGGGTTTGTCTATGTTAAATTGGCGATGAATAAATAACATGTTCCAATGCTAAAAATAATTTAAAATTAACCATTATTTTGTTGCGAAAGAATGAAAAATATATAGGAGGAAGAAATGAAAATTGTAGGGAAATTAATTGCTGGTATATTTTTACTTTCCTTTTCTGCTACGGCGGCTGTTCAGGCAGGAGAGGTGTCTCCTAAGTTTGCTGCTGCTGATGCAGACAAGGATGGAAAGCTGTCTAAGGATGAGATTGTTGCTTGTGCTAAGAAGAAAGCCGATAAGAAGGCTGAGGAACTATTCAAGAAATTGGATACCAACGGGGATGCATCTTTAACTAAGGACGAGCTAAAAGAGAAGAAGTCACAGAAAATTGCACTTAACGCTGATGCCAACGGTGATGGGAAACTGGCCAAGGATGAGGTTGTTGCCTTTACTGAAAAAAGGTCTGAGGAGAGGGTATCAAAAAAATTTCAGCAAGTGGATAAAGATGGAGATGGCTTTGTGACATCTGACGAGGTGCAACAAGCCAAATCAAAAACAAAGGAAAAACCAAAAGATGAAGAGGAAGATAATGAAACAGAAGATGATGTTTTATAAATCATTTTATGCTAATGGTTTTTCACCTTTTGGGTAAATTTGCGCTTGTTTTGTTAAAACTCGGCTGATAATTACTTCTTAACGGCTTTTGTATACAAAAGCCGTTAAGTTTGTTTTTGTGTTAGGCAAGAATAATATGGTTTTACAATAGGCGTTAAGTTGATTGGTAATAAGGATTGAATATTATCATCTTCCTTGTTCCATTTCCCAAAATAGCTACAAACTTAAAGAGTGCCCTACATTTTTGAGCTTAGTTCCTGCATGAATTAAGTGGAAAAACTTCATTTCCATCCGTGGTCTTGTATTTGATGTGTCTTGTTTGTGTCAATAATGCTTTTTGGTGAGAGTATCAAATTTATCTATATTACCATGTAAAAGATTTAATGAAGAGCTTCTTTAAGTATTAAGTATATAGGAAGGTTCGCGGTGAGAAGACTATGGAAGAAAAATTTGATGAAATCGAAATGAAAGTAAAGGAGCTTATAGAAGGAATTTTAAAACCAAAAGCAAAAGGTGTGGAAATAAAAAAGGAGTCAACCATTGCGGATCTTGGTGGGGACTCATTATCAGCGCTTAGCATCCTGTCTGCCCTTGAGCAGGAATTTAATATAAGTATTCCTGATGAGGAAATCATAGATATAAGTAATTTTTCTGGTGCTGTAAAGGTGGTAAAAAAGCATGTGAAGGATTACAAATGAAAAAAAGGGTTGTTATAACAGGGATGGGTGTAATTACGCCTCTAGGCAATTGCATAAAGGACTTCTGGAATGCACTGGTTGATGGACAATCAGGTGTTAATAATATTACAAGGTTTAGTGTGGAGGATTTCCCGGTAAAGATAGCAGGAGAAGTTAATGCCTTTTGTCCGGAAGATTTTTTTACCGATGATAAAATGGACAGGCTGGACAGGTTTTCCCAGTTTGCTCTTGCGTCGGCGTACCAGGCAGTCAATGACAGTAAAATAGATAGGGGAAGTGGCGGGCGAGATGATATTGGTGTAGTGCTTGGAACAAGTGTTGGAGGTATATATTCCCACGAAAAAGCGGCGGAGGATCTTTTTACCAGAGGTTTCAAGTTTGTTGACCCTGTTTCAATACCTAAGGTTATGTATAATGCCGGCGCATGTCACATAGCAAGGCATTTTGGCTTTATGGGTCCCAATTACACGGTAACTACTGCATGCGCATCCGGTGCAAACGCAATTGGTGAGGCATATAAGATAATCAGAGATGGATATGCCAATGCGATGGTAACTGGCGGTGCAGATGCCACCCTTTCACCCGTATTTTTTGCTGCATGGTGCAAATTAAGAGTACTGTCTCGTCAAAATGATTCTCCCCAAAAGGCATGTAAACCATTCAGTAAAAATAGAGATGGGCTTGTTGTGGCAGAAGGAGCAGGTGTGCTGATTCTTGAGGAGCTTGAAAGTGCTAAAGAAAGGAATGCATATATTTACGGTGAAATTATTGGTTACGGTTCAACTAATGACGCATACCATTTGACTTTTCCTCACATTGATGGTGAGGTAAAAGCTATTGAAAATGCCCTGAAGGATGCACAGATTTCCAAAGAAGATGTGGATTATATTAACGCTCACGGGACAGCTACAGCAATAAACGATAGTGTTGAAACAGATGCAATAAAAAAGGTTTTTGGGGATAATGCTTACTCTATTCCGATTAGTTCTACCAAATCAATGTTAGGGCATACACTGGGAGCATCTGGTGCAATAGAACTTATAACATGTGCCCTGTCTCTTAATGAATCCATAATTCCGCCAACGATAAACTATGAAGAACCAGACCCAAAGTGCGACCTTGACTACGTACCGAACAAAGCCAGAAAAGCAGATATAAATATTTCCTTATCAAATTCTTTTGGATTTGGCGGAAATAACGCTGTTTTAATATTAAATAAATTGAATAAGGATGAGGTTTAAAAAGGGGATTACTTTTAAACAATCATAACAGTATGCTCTCAAAAGATCATTTATATCTCCCCGCTTAATCGGATAACTATAAAATGGAATTTAGAATACTAATTAATATCCTGCTTAGAAGAAAATACCTTTTTATTATAGTCCTCGCCACTACAATTATCGTTGCCATCATTGGTTCCAGTATAATAACACCTGTGTATGAAGCCATTAGCCGGGTTAAGGTAGAGAGTAAAGACGATACGGCACTGCTCATAACACAATTTCCACAGCGTTATAGCGAGTATGATAGTATTGTGCCTACAGCGGTTGTAACGCAGTCTGAAGTAGTAATGTCAGGTGTAGTCATGGAAAAGGTTATTGATAAACTTGGCTTAAAAGAGAGACAAACTATTATTAATAAGATTTTTTCTTTACTTCTCAGAAAAAAATTCAAGCCGCAGAGACTTCGCGCCGATGATTTTGCCGATCCTGGCATATTTACGGCGTTTCTCCAAAGAAGACAGGTATATGTTGAGCCAATTTCTGATACAGATATTATAGAAATCTATGCCTATGATAGTGATTTAAAGGAAGCTGCATTGATAGCAAATACGGTAGCCGAAGTTTATCTTGAAGTAGCTGCTAAAGAAAAACGCATTGCGGCAAAAGAAAGCCTAAAAGTACTTAGAAGACATTATCAAGATGCAAAAAAAGAGTTAATGTTGGCTGAAAATAATTTGAGGGAATTTCAAGAACAAAGTGGAATTATTTCTTTAGAAGAACAGTTAAAAGAAATTGTTAATGAAGTTGGGGATTATGATCGGCAGATATCTGATATAAATAGGCAATTGGAAGTTACCAAAGATGTTATTGAATTAGCTATAAAGGGACTTGCCACTGACCAGAAATATACAATCTTCTCTAGTATAGAAAAGCAAAATCCAAATATAGTAACCATCAGAAATAATATAGATGCCGCAAGATCCCAATTAAAAGTATTGCTTACAGAGTTCAAAGAGAATCATCCAAATGTAATAAATGTAAAAGCGCAATTAAGTGAATACGAAAACCAACTAAAAGAAGAGGCAATAAAGACTTTTAATTCAGAAAAGGGCCGACTTACTGTGGAAAAAAATACACTCCTGCAGAAAATGTCAGAATTAAAGATGGAAATTGAAGGATGGCCACATAGGGAGAACGAGTATAACAGGCGTGTAAGGCAAGTTTCTTTGACAGAAACTACCTACAAGGGATTACAAGCTCAGATTACTACGGCAGAGATTGCAGCTGTTACTGATATAAGCACCGCTATCCTGGTACAGCTTGCTGTACTTCCAGCCTCAGAAGATCCATATTATCCAGAGATTATTATGTATACCATCATTTCGATATTTGTGGGTGTTGTCCTTGGGTTTGGAATAGTTATGCTTGTTGAATATACGGATGAGTCCATTAAGTCAACCGAAGAAGCCGAAAACAATCTCAAACTGCCAATATTGGGAATTATACCAAAAGCAAGCAGGAAGGATTTAGAAGTTTCCAATTTTTATAAAATCGGTTCCTTATCTTCAAAGATGTTTGATTTTACCTATAGACTCTTTGAACAACTAAAAGAAGGAGAAAAAAAAGTATTAATAACAAGTTCTATGATTGGTGACGGCAAGAGCACCGTTTCCTCTCATATCGGTTATATAACTTCTCAAGTTAACTTAAAAAAGACGGTAATTGTTGATATGAACTTCGTAAATTCCAGTATTGCCAGAATGTTTGACGTTGCGCATAAACCAGGGATTGCTGAATATTTTTCTGGAACCAAAGCTGTCGAAGAAATTGTCCATGCAACTAAATATGACAACCTTCATGTGGTGCCCCCGGGTAAATTGGATATAACATCATATACAGGATTCTATAATAAAATTTCAAGCCTTGTTTCGCATTTCGAAAAAAACTTTGACGTTGTCATTTTTGATGCACAGGATGTCCCATCAATACAAGCAAGGAGGCATTTCATAAACAACATTAAAACTACCATTATGACAATAAAACTAAGGAGTACCGCTAGGTCAAAGGCCATTAGGACAAAACAGCTCCTGGAGTCAGATGGCGCAAATATTCTGGGTCTTGCGATTGTAAGTGAAACAAAGGGGTTATTAAATTAGATATATGACGATGTTAGGAATTGTTAGGTTTGCTGGGAAGTGGGTTTTCTACTATATAGTTGTTCCTCTTGTAAGATACATTCCTGTTTCGATTGCTTATAAACTTGCCACAATTCTCGGTGTTATAAATTATTACCTTTTTAAGGAGAATAGGAAGATTATAAGACAGAATATGAAAGAGGTTTTGAAGGGAAAATCGGATAGAGAGATAGAAAAACTTGTTAAACTTAATTTCATAAATCACGCAAAAGCAAATGTAGAAATTATTTTACTTCCTAAAATTGACGAAAAGTTGCTTGCACAAAGGCTGGATTTCCACGGTTTCGAGAATATAGAAGAAGCTTTGAAAAGAGGGCGGGGGATTATATTCAGTCTGGGTCACATGGGAATTTATTATCTGGCAGGTGCTATCACTAACATGAAGGGTTGTGTTATGAATGATATAGCGCAGGATGTCGCACAATTGAAGGCTGGCCGCATAGAAAAAAAAATGCTAATGAAAAAGCTCGATACATACAAAAAAGTTATATCAGGAAAGATTATACATAAGGATAAACAATTAGATTTACTTCTTGAAATAATCCGGATACTCAAAAAGAATGAGGGAATAAGTCTTTTCATTGATGCCAAACCTAACCAAAACGATCCTGTAATAGAGTTTCTTGGAAAGAAAACGTACATATCGTCCGGGACTGTAGCCATAGCTATGCGGACTGGTTGCGCCATTATACCAAATGTCACGCTTCGGATGCCAGGGAACAGGTGGTATATCCGTGCTGAAAAATCTGTTGAGATTACAAAACCAGGAAATGTAGAAGAAGATTTAAAGAAGGCTCTTATAAAATGCACAACATTTCTCGAAAAATATATATTAGAATATCCTGAACAATGGCACCATTGGAGAGTATTTCACCAGAGGTGGGTTCGGGATGAATAGAAAACTTCCTGTCTTTAAAAACCTGCTCTACCTATCGGGAGGTAAGGTTTTTGAAATATTGTGTTTATTCTTCTATATTGCCATTGTTGCCAGGTATCTTGGGGTAGAAGAATTTGGCGGGTATTCCTTCCTTTGGGCGATTCTTATCCTTCTTACAGTAATTCCCGATGCAGGTATTAATAGCGTTCTTGTAAGGGACCTAACATTAAAAAGTAATGAGAATAGCAGATATTTTGGGGGGGCAATTGTTTCCAGATACTTACTGTGTGTTGTAATATTTTTCTGTTTTCTTTTAACTGTACATATACTGGGTTTGTTTCCTGCGTCAAGGGGAAGCCTTTATTTTGGGCTGATGTGGATGTTTTTTAGAATGGCAACATTATCAAACAATGCGGTTTTTCTGGCATACGAAAGGCTTGATCTCGAAAGCTACTTTACTGCATTGGGAAGTTCTTTGATATTGATTTTTACATTCTTTGTTACCAGATTTACAGATTATAGAATTACAGGTATATTTGCGTCTCAGGCTCTGGCAGAGGCAATTACTTCTGTGTCATCATTCATTGTGCTGGCGGCAGTATTATTAAAACCAAAGATAGAATTTTCTCCATCTCTATGGATGCATTATTTCAAAAATAGTTTTTCAGTTGCCGGAAGCAGAATAGCAAGAAACGTGTACAACAGGATAGATATATTTTTTCTTTATAAGTTTAGGGGGGTTGGAGAGGTTGGTATATATAGTGCTCCTTATAATCTTATTCAGAGGATGAGTTTTTTTGGCTTACTTTTATCAAGACCTGTATACCCTGCTCTCTGCTGGTTTGCAAACCATGACAAAAAGATGTTATCGCAAATTTCTCAGAAATGGATGAAGATTTTAACCCTCATCGGGATTCCAATCTCTGTAGGCTGCATTACATTTTCAAACTCGATTATAAGCATTCTTCTGGGTAAAGGTTTCGAGGAATCCTCTATCGTTTTGTCCCTTCTTGGCATAATCTTCTTTTTTTCCTTTCCAAATGCACTACTATGGTTTCTCTCTCTCTCTCTGGGTTTACAGCATGTACTCTTGAGATACACAGTCTTGTCCCTAATAATCAATACTATTATAGATTTACTATTTATTCCTAAATATGGCTACTGGGGGGCATGTGCCGGTACGCTTGCAGCCGAATTATTTTTCATGATTTCATGTATGATAAAGATAAAGAAATCGAATCCTGTTTTTGAATTTAGGTTTATTGATATTTTTGGAAAACCTTTGGTTGCAGGCGTTCTTATGGCAATAGTTGCTATACTCTTGCAGAAATATTGCCACATAAGTGTAACAATATTTCTGGTTATTACTACTTATGTTTTGGTTGTTTTGATGACGAAGACATTTACTCGTAGTGATATTAAATCTATAAGAGAAATACTGAGATATAGGACAGAATTTCAAAATGAACAGATAAACGAAGCGGGAGAATTGTTATGAAGCCTAAAGTGTTGGTTATAGGTATAGATGGAGGGACTTTTGATATAATAAATCCACTTATTAACAAAGGGTCTTTGCCAAACCTTAAGAGGCTTATTGAAAATGGTTCGTCGGGAATTCTTCAATCAACTATTCCGCCAGTCTCCCCTGCCGCATGGTCAACATTTATAACAGGGCAAAATCCGGGTTCGCATGGAATATATAACTTCTTTGATATATGGCCTAACACTTATAAATTGAGAATTCTGAATGCAAGCATGAGGAAAGGTAAAAGTTTCTGGAAGTATGCGGAAGAGGCTGGGAAAAGAGTGTGTTTAATAAATGTGCCCTTTACATTTCCGCCTGAAAAGGTTAATGGAGTTGTGATAGCTGGAATGGATACCCCATCTTATGATTCTGATTTCATGTATCCAAAAGAACTAAAAGACGAGATAGAAAGACACGTTGGTAAATATAGGGTAGATACTCACATATCTGACATTCAAGGATATGAATCAATGGAAGAGCATAAGCTTCTCGATATTTTTAAGAAGCATGTTTTTGAGCAGATTGATATCCATGCCAGAACAGCCCTTTACCTCATTAAAAAGGAAGAATGGGACATTTTTACCGTTGTCTTCACTTCTACCGACAGGGCTCAGCATCATTACTGGAAATTCTATAAAAATGGCAAAGATGCTTTGTCAAAAGTAATACCTCATGTATATGAAAAAATTGATGGTTATATTGGTGAGATTACAAAGGCAAGCGGTCCTGGCACTAATGTGGTAATCATGTCAGACCACGGGGGAGGTCCCATAGAGAGAGTGGTTGTGCTGAATAACTGGCTGTCAGAAAGAGGATACCTTACGACTCAAACAACCAGCATTAATCATAATTTGAAAATTGGCATCTATAGAATGGTTAAAAAGCTTTTCCCCAAAAATATTAAAAAGAAACTTAAGAAAGCGTTTCCTGAGATGAAAAGTAAACTTTCAAGTTTCCTGATACTATCCGGGATAAATTGGGGCGCAACAAAGGCTGTTGCTGAAGGATTTTACGGCAGTATTTATATTAACACTATAGGTGAAAGACCATTAGGGATTGTAAATGCAGAAGATTATGATTCTGTATGTGATAAAATAATAAATGAACTCAAAGGCTTGGTTGATCCGAAAACGGGTGCAAGCCCTATTCGTGATATTTATAAAAAGAAAGACATTTACTTTGGAAGTTCAATAAACAGCGCACCTGATATAATTATTCAGCCGGCATCGGGTTATCAGTTTGTGGGAGATTTTGTGAAGCTTCAGCATTCAGGCTCGCTCAAAGGGCAGGAAGTTTTTGTTGATACCATCAAGACAAGGGTGTCTGGTACGCACACCCCTGAAGGGATACTAATAATGCATGGGGACTCAATAAAAAAGAGAGAAAAAACTGTTGGCGCAGAGATTGGTGATTTGCCTGTAACAATTCTCGGCCTTTTAGGAATTCCTATACCAGGAAATATGAGTGGTAGATTTTTGAAGGATATTTTGAATACGCCATCTGAAGTAAAATATACTGCTGATAAAGAAGTAAATAAGAAAGCCGCTGATTTACAGGACATGAGAGTATATACCAAAGAAGAAGAAGAGGCAATAACCAAACAACTCAGAAATCTTGGTTATATTGACTAATATGAAGATTGCGTATGTATACGGGAGCACCCCGTTAAGACACGGCGATGTAGAGGATATGGAGAAAGCCGTAAAAGAAAACCGTGACTGGCTGGGTGACACGGCAAACTATGTTGCATCTCTTGGACATGATGTCTCCCTCTTTCTGATGCATAAAAAAGTCTCCGGTTACATGGAATACAAAGGTGTCAAATGGCATGTATATAAACCATTAATTACGCATAAAAAACTAATTGCAGGCAAAGAACCTTGTATGAAAATGTTTAAGGATGTCTTTGAAAGCAAGCCGGATATTATTCACTTTCAGACAATTTCGTATTGTATAAACTATGCACTTTATGTGCGCAAAGCAAGGCGCAGTGGAATACCTATTGTGGCACAATATCACGGCGGCAGATTTCCGCGTCATTTCTGGGATAGATGGGCACAGGGTTATGCCTTGAGAAATTCCGACGCCGCTATATTTCTGACTAAGGAAAGCAGCGATGAATATATTCAGAATTACAACCTCAACCCTGAAAAGATTCAAATTATTCACTGTGGTTTTGCCGAAGAATTCTTCCCCATAGATAAAAGCATTGCACGTAACAAAACAGGACTTGACGGGAATCCGCTTATAATATGGGTTGCATTCTTAAGAAAGGTTAAAGACCCAATGATATTGCTGAAAGCCTTTTCAAATATAGTAAAGAAATATCCAGAGGCGCGGCTGTGTTATATAGGAAGCGGTGAGATGGAAGAGACTCTCAAGCGTGCAGTTGAGGAAGATGAATCTATTCAGGGAAAAGTTACTATCAAGGGTTTTATACCAAAGGATGATATACCTCTTTACCTGAACTCCGCAGATATTTATGTCCTTGCAAGCCACGTTGAACCTTTTGCAATCTCTCCAATGGAGGCAATGGCATGTGGGACTGTTCCCATTCTGACCACAATGACTAGTTCCAAGATAGTGACAGATAATGGCAAATATGGGCTACTATTCGAACCCGGAGACCAAAAAGGGCTTGAAGAACAGATTGAAAAAGTTATAAAGGATAAACCTCTTTTGGAAAGGCTTTCGAGAGAAGTTGCAAAAAGAGCCGAGGATCATTTTTCATGGAAGGCTATGGCAGGGAAGTTGGTTAATCTTTACGAGAAGGTGTTGAACGATAGAAAAAGGAATTGAACAGATGCAAAAGAAAATACTCGGCATAGGACTTGACGGCGCTACCTATGACCTGCTGATTCCATGGTTTAATGAAGGAAAGCTTCCAAATCTATTTAAGCTGTATTCAAATGGGGCTAAGGGGACGCTGGAATCGAGCATTCCATACATGAGTCCAACGGCATGGACATCCTTTATGACAGGTAAGAATCCCGGCAAGCATGGTATCTATGACTTTGTGCAGCATAAAGACAATAGTTATGAAATTTTCT
>MHXP01000193.1:20282-21108 GCA_001824485.1 Planctomycetes bacterium GWA2_39_15
GCGTTCAGAGCCAATTCACATACCCCGCTACCCTTTATAAAGAGCTGAAAGATGCTACAGGAGAGTACAACCTGCATGGAGATTACTACACCAGATTTGGTCCAGAGGTTTATCTTAACAATGTATTTGAGACTATAGAAAGCCAGTGCCGCGCTGCAAAGTATCTTCTCAAAAATCATCCGTGGGATTTTTTCTTCTTTGTCTTTGGCTCTACAGACAGGATTCAGCATTTCTTCTGGAAATACATTGACCCAAAACATCCCGGCTATAAAAAGGAAGAAGCTGCAAAATACGGTGATTACATCCTTAAAGTGTATGAGGCAGTTGACAGAGAAATCGGGGAGTTTCTGTCAATAATACCCCAAAATACCCTGATATTCGTGATGTCAGATCATGGAGCTGGTGGATATCACAAAATAATACACCTTGACCGATGGCTTTTCAAGGAAGGGTATTTAAAATATCAGCATCAGAAACGCAATATTAGCAAGGAGGTTTTCAAGAAGGTCTATGTGCAGACGAGGAAGTACTTTCCCAGATTTTTAAAAGATGCCTTGAAGAGCTATTTCCCTGAATTCAGAACAAAGATTGAGTCAAATCTCATTCTATCAAACATTGATTGGCAAAAGACCAAAGTCTTTTCTCTGGGTATAGAAGCAACTCATGTCTTTATCAACGAGGAAGGACGATTTCCGATGGGGATTGTTAAATCTGGACGGGAATATGAGGGGTTGAGGGAAGAAGTGATAAGGAAACTTTATGAACTTAAAGACCCTTCTACCGGAGAAAAGGTGGTTGCTAAAATCTATAAAAGGGAAGATATATT
>MHXP01000194.1 GCA_001824485.1 Planctomycetes bacterium GWA2_39_15
AAGGTTGACCAAGTCATGTATAACATTGCCAACCCTTTTCCAGGTACGGATTTTTATAAGATTGCCAAAGAAAATAAACTCTTTGTTTACGGAGATTATAAGCCCGTCAATGTTGCGAAGGAAGCAAATATTGCCTATCCTCATCTTGGTAAAACAGACCTTGAAAATGCCGTGCGCCGTGCTAACTTTGAGTTTTTCTTAACACCTCGTTTTATACTCAAAAATATACGCCGATTGGGTTCTCTGGATTCTTTAAAAGCCATGTTTAGAAAGCTTTTTTAGAAAGAAACATCTATGAACAGGGGTTCACAAAAGAGAATGAGAATTTGTCACCCTCCCCTAATCCCCTCCCATCAAGGGCGGGGGATAATAGAGGGGAATAGTTCCCTCTCCGCTTGTGGGAGAGGGTTAGGGTGAGGGGCTTTCTAATGAAATTTTCTATCCTTGTTCCTGCCTATAATGAAGAGCAGTCTATCTCATCCTGTTTGAATTCACTCATTTCAGTTGCCTATGATGACAAAGAAATCATTGTTATTGACGATGCGTCAACCGATCATACAGTTCAGGTTGTCGAAGAATATCTAAGCAAAGGTGTAATATTGGTGAGACGAAAAATAAACGGAGGAAGGGCGGCTGCTCTGAACTCAGGATTACAAAAGGCAACTGGCGAAGTCATTGTTACCACAGACGCCGACACTATAGTGCCTTCTAATTGGTTACGAAGGTTTAATTTGTGTTTTGAGCAACAGGGCGTTGTCGCTGTGGGAGGATCTTACCAGGCAAAAAATAAAGATAAATTGCTTGCCAATGTAACCAGTTTGCTGGATATAATATTAAATGTCGTGTTTAAAAAATCGCTTGTTCCAAATAAATTATCAGGCGTAAATTCAGCCATTCTCAGAAAAGAGCTTTTGAATTTAGGTGGTTTTAATGAGAATTCCTGGTGGAGCGAAGACTCCGAGTTGGGATGGAAATTGGATAAAATAGGAAAGGTTATTTACGACCGTGATAATGTCGTCAGTACTGACTATCCCGATACATGGAAAAACATCTGGAAGAGGAAGTTTTATTGGGGATACGCAATGGGACTGAAATTCAGGGAGCAAATGCCATTCAATATAAAACTATGGTTACGTCCTATGATATTCCTGGCGCTTTTATTAAGTCTTTTGACATCTCTTGTGACAATACCATACGGAATAAATATGTTTCTTATACCATGTTTAATTTTCTTTTTTATATTAAGTTCATTGACAATCTTGTATATTCCATTAGGTATAATTGTAATAGTAAGGAATAAGGAACGTATATCAGTAGAAGCAGTATTCTTTTTAGCCGTATTACCTATTGTTCGGGAGTTTGCTTACGTATATGGTATGTTTCTGGGTTTTTGTAAAGGCAGAGTGGGCGTGATAAAGCCTTCGTGGAAAGAGAAGATACACCACAAAGACACAGAGAGCACAGAGAAAAAACGTTGACTTAATTGTTGTAGGGGCGAACGGCCGTTCGCCCCTACTTTACTATGGATAACCTATGACAAAAAAAATAAAAAAGGGGCTTTCTTATAGAGATGCTGGTGTTGATATTGACACGAAAGGTCAATTTACCACAGATATTTACTCAAAGATGCGAACAACCTTCAGTCTGCGGGTAATTGAAAACCCCGATGGATTCGGGGGACTGTTCACATTGAACTCTCGTCTTAAGAAATATAGCCAACCAGTACTTGTTTCTTCTACTGACGGTGTGGGCACAAAATTAAAGATTGCCTTTATGACGGGGAAACACGATACCATTGGAATTGATCTCGTAGCCATGTGCGTTAATGATATTATAGTTTTGGGGGCTGAACCACTATTTCTGCTGGATTATCTGGCAAGTAGCAGGATTGTTCCAAAAGTTTTACATGAGGTATTGGATGGAATTGTGGTAGGATGTCGTCAGGCCGGATGTGCCCTTATCGGCGGCGAAACCCCAGAGATGCCTGGTTTTTATCACGAAGGTGAATATGATATTGCAGGCTTTGTAGTTGGTGTTGTTGAAAAGGATAGAATTGTAGACGGGAAAACGATAAAGCATGGAGATGTTGTTATTGGTTTAAGTTCAAGTGGTGTTCACAGCAATGGCTTTTCTCTCGTTAGAAAAGTCTTTTTTGACACGGCAAAGATGAGATTAACCCACAAACTTACTAAATTCGGATTACGTACTACACTAGGAGAAGAATTAATAAAACCAACTAAGATATATGTAAATCCAATCCTAAAAATTTTAAACAAGCATAAAACAAAAAATGTTATAAAAGGAATGGCACATATTACGGGTGGTGGACTCGTTGAAAATATACCGCGTATCTTACCTGAAGCCTGTGCTATAAAATTGGAAAGAAATAGATGGGACATTCCGGAGATATTTAAAATAATTCAGAAGGTAGGTGACATTGATAACCAGGAAATGTTTCATGTTTTTAATATGGGCATTGGTATGGTGCTAATTGTTTCTAAATCAGACGTGAAACCAGTTTTGGATGAGCTTAAGAAATCAAAAGAACCTGGAACTATTATTGGCGAAGTTGTAAAAGGGGATAGGATTGTGCATATTGTATGAAGTGAAAAACATTCTAAATTATTATTGATCTTCCGTAATCTGGAAGAAACAAGAGTCTGATTGTAAATAATTGAGAATTTATTAAATAATAGCTAAAAAAAGGCTATTAAAATTACGTTGTTGAGTACTCATTTCTTAGTTGTTTGCCTTTTATAACTCCATACATTGCACATATTATTAAATAACAAGTTAAACTTGTGGATAGCGCTAATTCAGGTGTTATTACAAAAAACAAGATTGCAGCAGAAAATTCTAATACCATAGCCGGAATGCCTTGTTTAAAACCGATCTTACTCGTGATATTAAAAAATGGGACTTTGCTGACCATAAACACGCCGAGCGCAAAAGTAACAAATGGTAAGAGTATCATAACTACATCTGTCCCTAATCTTGCCTGGATAAAATGATTAAGAATGATAAGTTGTGCGATCGTTCCACCTGAAAGTGTAGTTGGTAATCCCGCGAAGAAATGTCTTGATATGTTTACATCTTCATCCTTTTGTACGTTAAATCTTGCTAATCGAAAAGCGGCGCATACCATATAAAATAATCCAATACCCCACATAATGACGCTTGGTAAGTTTGTGCAGGCCTTTCCCACTAATAATGCAGGTGCAATACCGAAAGTTACCAAATCTGCCATAGAGTCTAACTGAGAGCCGATCTTACTTGTTGTTTTCAGCATGCGAGCAAGTTTTCCATCAAATGCATCCAGTGCCATTGCAGCTACAATCAGCCATGCTGCGATTTCAAATTGCTGATTTAAAATGCATAAGATAGAAGCAAAACCACTTATCATGTTTCCAATAGTTACTACGGTTGGTAACGTTTCTTTTATTTTCAATGAAAAACCTCCAATGAAGTATGTTTGACTATATTAATATTTCTTTTTTCTAGTCTCGTATAAAAAATGAAAATAAATATCTGTCTTATATGGGTTTTTTGAATAAACATTGTTATGATTGCTAACAAAAATAGTGCCTTCTGTGAATAATAATCTTATTTTAAGATAAATGTTATAACTATAATGATTTCACATTGTTGTGAAAATGATGTAAATTTAACAGAAATTCAACTCAATCTGTATATTATAAAAATTGCAGTATGTTTACTGCATGATTAGGTATAATTACTGCAGTACTGGGGTGCATTATTGGGCAAAAAATATAACAATTATTTTATTAAATCTAATCTTCTATTTGAATATGCGTTAGCATTACTAAATAAAACTTTATTTTTTTAATCTTTTCGCTTGACAGTGTTAATTGATTGTGTTAATTTGGCTACAAACTTATGTCTTTAACATAGTTAAGTGTCATTTGTAAATTACGAAAGGAGGTGTCCTAAAGATATTGAGTATGCAGAAATATATTTAATAGAATTATAGAACGGTCAATGCCGTGTTTTGTATCTGAGCTTAAGTGAGTATTGTAAATAATAGCATAAATGTGTATTTTATAAATGTTCTTGCTAAGTCTTAAAAAAAATTTAGCTTAAAATATACGGGAGAAAAACGAAATGAAATCGTACAAAAAATATATGGCCGAGTTAGTTGGGACATTTGCTCTGGTATTCGTAGCGGCTGGTTCGGTATGTGCCGATTTTTATTTAAGGCAGGCAGGCGGGCAAGGACTAGGTCTATTAGGTATTTCTATCGCATTTGGCGTTGTAGTAACTGCCGTTATTTATGCCATGAGTTATATATCAGGCGCTCATGTCAACCCTGCGGTAACCATATCCTTTTGGATCACTAGAAGGATGGACCCCAATACTGCAATCATGTACATCATCTCTCAAATTGCCGGTGCAACACTGGCAGGTCTTGCATTAAAAACCCTTTTCCCTGACGCAATCAAGACTGTATATTTGGGAACCTGTATGTTGGCTCCAGGGGTTTCCACTGCGCGCGGGATATTGATGGAATTTATTATTACCTTCCTTTTGGTTTTCACCATATACGGAACGCTTATAGATAAGAGGGCTTCTGCTGGATTTGCAGGGGTTGCTATTGGATTTGTAGTGCTCATTGGGTCTATGATCGGAGGTACGATTAGCGGCGGTGGTGCAAATCCTGTCCGTGTGTTTGGTCCCGCTATTGCATCTGGGCAGTTTACACATCATTATGTCTGGTGGGTTGGACCTATTCTTGGTGGAATTGCGGCAGCGTTTGTTTACGATAAGCTATTTGCTGAAAGTAGAAAATAAGTTAGGTTAATTGTACGTATATTTTTAGCACCAGATATATTATACAAAGACGTACTTTTCAGGCAGCATAAAAAGATAAACGGCAACGTAGAAAACGAAATTTTTACGTTGCCGTTTTTATTGGGGTTTCCCATTGTTTGACATTGATATTGTGCTAAAGCTTATCAAGCGAGAAAACAAACAGTTTATCGAACCTGTTGTTACAACCATTTCCAGAAAACGAACGCCGTTTCACGTCCTGATCTCTTGTCTTTTAAGCCTGAGAACAAAGGATCAGACCACCCGCGAAGCTTCTCATCGGCTCTTTGCCGTAGCAGATAATCCAGAGGAAATGATGAATATCCATACTCCGAAACTGGAAAAACTCATTTATCCAGTGGGGTTCTATCGGACAAAGGCAAATAAAATCAAGGAGATTTGCAAGGTATTAATTGAAAAATACAAAGGAAACGTACCGAACGAAATTGATG
>MHXP01000195.1 GCA_001824485.1 Planctomycetes bacterium GWA2_39_15
TTACTCGAAAAGGCACATGTCGCCTTCGTCCCCGGCGCCCCGTTCGGGTCTGATGAGTACATCAGGATTTCTTACGCAACTTCTATGGAAAATATCGAAAAGGGGCTTGACCGGTTCGAAAACTTTTTGAGCAGCTAGAAGATCGTTTTAGGAAAAGCATAACAAAATCAAACTTTTATCATTATTTGGTATAATAATAAATGCAATCTCGTTATACCGAAATTTATTTAAGTTCCAATACAATTTTGCCAATTTTCTCAGACATCAGCTATGCCTCTATGATAAAATAACGATAATTATAGAATAAAGATAAAAATAAATGTTATATTTTAATAATGTATCGATAAGGGATAACATTTGAAATTTATAGTTGATACTCTGACTTTAATAGCAGACTGGTCAAATAATAATTCAGGTTTTCTAACTTTAATCATTTTTATTATTACATTGATTCTTGGTTGGACGTCTGGTATTTTTCGTGCATTATTGAGAAAACCCAATTTCATTATTGAAGTTTTACCTGGCCCAACATTTTGCTGTACTATGCCAACAGGAAGAAAATATAACGGCCATGACACACATCTTACCGCTATTGCTTTATACCTTTCGATCACAAATACAGGCAGCGCTCCAGCAGAAGTATCGGGAGTACATATTGCCTATCATAACTACTCGTTTAGATACTCATTTTTGTGGTTTTGGTTACGAGATCAAATCACCGCACTTAAAGATTTCCAAGTAGCTATTGGCAATGATGATATTAAAGTGTATCCTTTTTTGTTTCAGGAAAGTTTTCTACTGCCTACAAAAAGAGATACTTATTTAAGGCAAGGCCAAAAAACAAACGGTGTAGTTTATTTTGAGCAACGTGAATCTTGGGGTAGCTTTCTTCCCAGAGCAAGACATGGTAAAATTAAAATAAAAATATGTGTATTGGATAGTTACAGAAGGAAATACAAAAAATTATCAGATATACCATTTGTCGATATTGAAGAGGCTAAAAATATAACCCTACAATAGGACTGACTAGAGAAGCATTACGACAGAATGCGGTTTAACTTATGTACATAGACTGTACAAAATAAAAATATAACCAGTGATTGGAGTGAACGAGTGCCACAGGACACTTTTTCAGATGAGCAGAGCTTTATGATTTCCAAATCGTCTTTATGCTCTTTAACATTCTCCAGTGGCACTCGTCACTCAATTCTACGTTCATCCTCATACTGAATCATAATCTTATCCCGGCGATTATTTTGTTGAGTATAAGGTTGAACAATTTTTTCGGAAAGCACACATAGAAACTTACACCGGGAAAACATCAATATTGCATGAAAAAAGGCTTAATCCAAAAAAACCGGATTAAGCCTTTTTATTAATTTACCAGAAACTTATTCTTTTAAAAATTATTCAACCAGGCAATTTTCGCCTTCGTGTTTGCATGCTGCCTTATCCACATCGCCCGGTTTTCTCTTCCAACCTAACAACATATCGGTATATTCTCCGTGCTTCCAGAAGTCGTATGCCGTATGTTTTATCCCGACCTTATCTTCCAGCGCCTTTATCCTTCTCAGCTTGCTTGCCTCGCCCTTAATCTGAACAAGCCAACGATCCTGTAAGAAGGCACCCTTGCCGTATGTAGCGCCATACATTGCTCCATGGGCCATTGCCTTATATACGGCATTGGTTATATAGACAAGCATCTCAAAGGAAGTACGTTCTATATCTGAAACGTTGTACATCCTGCCCTCACCACCTAATAAGCTAAAGGTATAATGACCTGCATAGTCTGGCGCAAGGTCGTTAGGCATAGGATCCAACATGCCGTCATTATAAAGGTCAACAACAATCTTCATAGCTTCACGCCATTTGACAAAGCTGACCTTCACAGCCTCGTCCATAGCCTCTAATTGGTCTGCAGCAAATCTGGGTGAATGACAACCCTTGCAGGTATTAATCCAATTCTGCCTGGATTCCTTAAATTTGGGCGCTCCCCTGTCTACCATAGCTGTACCCATATGGCTGTTAATCGTAGAGGCTTTCTGTGCATTATGTTCGCCATCTTTCATATGGCAAAATGCGCAAGTCGGAGTTTTGTAATTTGCCGGTTTCATGGGTTTTGTCCAATCCCACGTATGCTGCTCAGATTCATAAATCATTCCATGGTACGATTCCCTGTACATCTCGTATTCATAGTGATCCAAACCTGTATGGCAAATACCACAGTTATTGGGTTTTCTCGCCTCTGCCAAAGAAAAGTCGTGTCTTGTATGGCACCCATCACACCGATTCTCAGCTATAGCATGACATGTAGCACAGGCCGTTACTTCCGCTTCTGGCTTTGCTATCTGCCATGGAGTTTCCACTACGCTTACATGAAACGCATACGTGTGTGAGCCGATCTTGCCACCACGGTGACCATTCTTTTGCTCAGGATGACACTCGCCACAATGCTTCCAGGAAGGCATATATAGTTGCTGGTGATTATTCCCATGACATTTATCACAACCAACAACACCTTTATCCGTTGCTACTGCATGCTTACTTTTTTTCCATTGCGCAACGATACCGGGTGTCTGCACGGTGTGACACATTAGACACTCTTCATGTTTAAACTCTCCAGAAACAACCATGCTCGGCGTATAATAGTGATCTGGGTCGTACCATTTAATAATTGGTAAAAATTTAAATAGTTTTCCAAATTTTCCCTCGCCAGGCAACGCATTTTCTGGACTCGTATATGTTGCCGTTAACCCACCCGAATAAAGGTCGCCAGAATTGTCCGGTCCAATTTTTTCCCCTGTAAGCGCAGAAATAATTTGTTGAATTGCTCTCTCATCTTTTGGATGAGATGCCGTTTCTTCTTTCTTTACCGCGCAACAAGATTTTGTCTCTTTTAGCGCCTCAGTTGTAGAAGTCTCTGCCCTCACCTCTTCTTGTTTGGCAACAACTGTTTTTTCTTCTGTTTGTTGTTGTGGTACGGCAGAAACCTCCGTTTTTTTCACAGCAGGTTGTTCACAGCCAAACTGGCAACAACCAAGCAGGGCAAATATACCCACAGAGATCGTAAATTTTATCCCCTTGCTCATATCCTCATCCTCCTTTTCAATATTTTTAACTAATAAGTTAAAAACGGATCGTGATAAGCATTACTGCTAACATTATTTTTTCGTTATTTCTACCTTCCAAACTTCAGGTCCTTGCTCAACATATTTCCAGTCCAATTGCCCTGTACGTTCAGCATCCAATTGATATTTCAATGGCTTGGGGTCATGATCGTTTATCAGGATCATCATCTCTCCCTTTTTTAGACCATCAAAAGTATTAAAAATCTTTGGGTGTCTTTCCCTGGGTATAATATTTCTCACATCTAGTACAACAGGCGTTGTTTTACTCATACTAACTCCTTAAATCAATTTCTCCTTTTATTTATCCCACGCTAATAGCTAAAACTACCATTCTTTCTAAACACTTCATTCCTCTTGATGAACCCTCAGGGGCAATTATGATCATATCCTTTTCCATGTTAATCTTCTGGTTATCAAGTGTGAAAACCCCCTTACCTTCTTTCACATAGAAAATTCCCACGCTAGACCCGCCATGTGGAGGAATTTCTTGCCCTGGTTCCATGCAAATAAGTGGCATCTTTACCTTCGGCGAGGCGAAAAGAATATTCGGGATGAAGTGTTCTTTATTAAATTTTATCTTTTCCTGTAATTTTATAGGTTCCAATTTTATTTATTAACCTCCTGTATTCGGCCTGCTATACCTTGTTGGTTTCTTGTTTTGCCGCTTCGTTCAATTCTTTAACGAATTTATCAACATCCGTATTATGCATCATGCAAGCAAGGTTTATATCCTCCGTACCAAAGGAAGGACAGTCAAAACATCCTTTCCCGAAATATTTTGCAAAGACAGCTTTTGTTGCAGGATATTTCTTTGTCACTTCTCCTGTGCTCATTTTCTTTGTTATGAGAATTTCACTACCCATATCCCCCTCCTATATATATTTAAAGAATACAGAAACAATAAAGGGTTCTTAAAATATTTTAAAAGAAATTATCCCTTATCGCAAAAACTAACTTACCCCTGCAAGGTTTGACTCCTGATCTACAAATTCAACCGGTGTAATATCTTCTATTTTCACAGGCAGTCTCACATTTTTAGGAAGCGGATCTATATATTTTTTTCTGTATGCCTTACTCTGCATACGACAAGTTGGGTATCTCTTGCTAAAATCTGGGTGTGTTACCATCTTTTTCCATATTTCCTGAATGGAAATTTCAAGTACATTACCAAAGTTTATTGGGTTAAAATCACAAGGATTAATATCGCCGTACGCTGTCATATAGAATTGCGACTGGGCGCCATAACAACCAACACCCCTTGGAGAATTAATAATTGACATACAATTTATTCCCATAGGATGATCCATTTCGTGGTACTTCTTGGTAATGGCAATTAACTGTTTCCGATCTTCGGCAGTTAATATTTTTGATGTGTCTTTTAAGAATCTGCCTGATGGTATGCAATCAAATATGGTAACCTCTGAAAATCCTTGTTCCTGCGCAATCTTTAAGAGTTTTTCAACCTTTCCGGTCTTGATACTTTCACTTGTGGCATAAGTAGAAATTCCTGTTAAAATGCCAGCCTTTCGGCAACGTTCAGCCCCTTCAAACGCCTTCTGATAACAACCAGGCACTGCTCTAAATTCGTTGTGCAGTTCAGGCTCACTGCTATCTATTGAGATATTTAATGAAAACAATCCTGCTTTTGCAAGTCTTTGGACGTTCTCCTCTGTCAGAAGTAATCCATTTGTAAATATCATTGGAATAGCTTTGGTTTTATCTACATAATTAATGAGATCGTACAGTTCCTCCCTGAGCATAGGCTCTCCACCTACATAGACAATAAGGCTTGCGCCGAGGTCTAGCGCCCCATCAACTACTGTTTTTATTTCCTCTACAGTTAGTTCTTTTTTGCTGGGATCTATGAACGGATCAGCACTGCAGTGAATACATTGACACTGACACTTATGAGTTATAGCCAGATTAGCCGTAACAGGGAATGCCATCTTATACAGCATCATTTTCAATTTTCTTTCCAAGAATCTCATTCCTGCCTGGCTGGGAAACGGTGGATTGTAAAGATTATACACATGCATGCCATTAACCTTAGCAATCACTTTCAAGGGATTAATCTTATCAAAAAACTGTTCCACATAAGGTTGTAACATCTTGCCCAATACTCCTCCAGCCTTACCAACAACCTTATTACCTACTATCTCAGCATCAATATGTAGAAAATCAACCGATGTCATTTTTTTATCCTCCACACTTCATGGTATCTTGGCGAGTTTGAGATTTTTTTCTATCTCACACAAAATATCATTAGCAACTTCTATGGCTTTCAAACCCTCTTCCCCTGAAACTACAGGTTCCCTATGTTCCTCAATACAATCCACGAATGATTCAAGTTCCTTTTTAAGCGGTTCATAATCGTCTATCTTCATATGTTCCACTTTCAATAAATCACCAAATACATAACTTTTCAAATCCGCAATAGTAGAGACATCCATTTCAGATATGTTTAATGTCTTCAATGTTAGCTTAGGTGATTTTTTATATAATAAAGCATCTTTTTTCTGATAATCAATAGAAATATACGAATCCTCTGAAAACAACCTCATTTTACGCATAGGAGTGAGAGATACCCGACTTGCGGTTATATTTGCCACGCATCCATTCTCGAACTGAATTCGGACATTGGCAATATCTTCTTTATCAGAAATAACATTCACTCCCACAGCATCAAATTTCTTTACCTTAGAACCTGTTATATGCAGGATAATATCAATGTCATGTATCATCAAATCCAACACAACACCAATATCGGCTGAACGGAAAGTAAAAGGACTTAACCGATGGCACTCAATAAATCTTGGGTTGATGGAAAGTTTTTTGATTGCAACTATTGCAGGATTAAACCGCTCAATATATCCCGCCTGAAGCACTACTCCCTTTGTTTTGCCAATACCTATCAGTTCTCTCGCCTCGGTTACAGTTCCCGTCATGGGTTTTTCGATCATGACGTGAATTCCATGTTGAAGGAAATCCTTTGCGATGTAGTAGTGTGATTTTGTTGGTACAGCAATGCTTACTGCTGCAACCTTGTTGATTACGTCCTTATAATTTGTGAAGTAACAGGTGTTGTATTGTTGGGCGATCTTTTCAGCCTGTTTATTATTTATATCAACCACCCCAACTAACTCTACCCTGGGCAATTCTGCATAAACCCTTGCATGCTCTTTTCCAAGATGCCCAACACCAATCACAGCAACCTTTAATCTAGGCATGTTTAATTCGCCGTTACTGCCGAATATCGAAAGGATTCTCGATACCTTCCCGACTTACTCTTATCCGCATTCCTCAAAAAAGTAATGAGATACTTAACCTCTGGAGAAATATTTTTTTGTCTTTCCAATTCTTCTAATGTCTCGTTCCTATGCAATTCATCTGAACGGAATATCAGTCGAAATGCATTTTTTATTTCCTCAATTTGCTCTTTCGAGAAACCTTCTCTTTCCAACCCAACAACATTCACCTGCCGTATTTTTGCTGGATGCCCTTCTATAATCATATAAGGTGGAACATCCTGAACAATTCTGGTATGACCTCCAACATAAGCATACCGTCCAATAGTTACAAAAGGTTGAATACCAACAAGCCCCATCAACTTTGCGCCTCTTTCCATCATTACATGCCCACCCAACAATACCCCATTTGCCAGAAGAACGGTGTCTTCTATAATGCAATCATGGGCAATGTGTGAACATGCCATAAAGAAATTATTATCGCCTATCACTGTCTTTCCACCACCGCCAGCCGTACCTATATTGATGGTTACACATTCCCTTACAACATTGTTATCTCCTAATATAAGCGATGTACACTCACCATTATATTTAAGGTCTTGCGGTTCAGCACCCAGAACAGAATTGGGAAAAATAATATTGTTTTTTCCTATAGTTGTGTTACCGGTTATAGTAACATTATTCTTTATAACTGTCCCATTTCCAACTGTAACATTTGCATCTATAACCGAATAAGGACCAATTTCAACATCTTCACTTAAAATAGCGTCTGGATGCACAATAGCTGTTTTATGAATCTTCATTACATTTCCTCTTATATTTGCGCATTCCAAATGCTTTTAAAAACGTCATTATCAATGTCATGTTCTTTTTGAGTTATGCAACCCTTGCAATCTTTTCAGCTAGCTGAACGTTCAGGGAATGCCCAGACCTATTTGCAATAATGCGCCCTTGAATTAATACATTAGCCAGGTAAAGATCACCTACAAGGTCTAAAATTTTGTGCCTTACAAACTCATCAGGAAATCGTAATTCTGCGGATTTCATAGAAATCGGCTTCGTCATTTTTCCATCTTCATGTACAATAACACTGTTGTCGTCCGTAATGCCTTTACCTAACCCCAGTCTCTTAAATTCCTCAATATAGGTACTCAGACCAAATGTTCTTGCAGGCGCAATCTCTCTACAGAAATTCTCCTCAGTAAACTCAATATCATAAGTCTGCTTCTTTATAAAAGCGCCGTTAAAATCAAGGGTGTAAGAAAATATTAATCCTTTGTCGTGGGGCACTGCCATAACACTTGCACTTTCACTACTGACCATAATCGGAGTCTTTACTGTAAAAATCCTTTTTTTCCCGCCAAGCTCAACAGTTCCCACTTTCCTGAGAATTTCCAAAAATAATTTAGAACTTCCATCGCCTGCAGGAATTTCTCGCCCATTTATTTCAATCTCGATATTATCTATACCCAACCCTGCTAATGCCGCCATCAGATGTTCAACGCTTTCAACCTCGGCTTCTTCGTTCTTCAAAAATATGCGTTTATAGTTACTCGATAAGGAATTAACATTAGCTGGTATCCTAGGCCGACTGGGCAAATCTACACGAACAAAATATATTCCAGAGTTTAAAGGGGCTGGCTTAAAACGGAGTTTTGTGCGTTCTCCCCTAAACATCCCAATGCCTGAACACTCAGTTTCCTGTCCAATTGTTCTTTGTGTGCTATCCACAAACTACTTTCCCTTGCTTACTTCTGAATATTTTTTGTTTAGGTTATCAAGCACCTGATTTGTAATATTTACCGCATCAGAGTGATATAAAACCGTTTTTATTCCAACCTTAAACTGTAATTCAGCAATCCCTCCACTATGCAGCTCTGGCTCCTCCTTTTTGATAATCAAATCATATTGCTCACGCTTGCCTATATCTTCTATTTCTTTACAAACTTCTGTATAAAGTTTTTCAAAATAATCCTTATACCTTTTCGCCAGATTCTTTTCCGCAAATTTTGCGTAGGATTCTAGTTCTATATTCTTTTTTTCAAAATTTTCCTCTTCTTTTTTTCTAACCTCACCACCCAGATCTAACAATTGTATCTTCTCATTTAAACTTACAAGTTCTTTCTTTTTGTCAGCAATGATTTTTTGATACTGTTTTTCCTGCTCTTTTAGTTGAGTATCAAATGCCTTTCTTTTTTCATACTTCTCAAATACAGCATTTAAATCAACTACGCCAACTTTTAAACCCCTCGAAGCAGAACTGACCGCTCCAGGCTCTTTTGCCTGTACTCCATTTAATGGAAATAAGCAAAGACATGTAAAACCTGCAAGAACACCAAAAATAACCTTTAACTTTCTGCTATGACTCTTAAATGGTTTTTTCAACTTCATAATTAAAAGCTACTACCCCCTCCGAAATTAAATGTAAATGACTCAATATCATCCCCGTCCTCTTTTATAACAGGAATACCGTAATCAATTGATATAGTAGACCTGCCAAGAAATGGTATACTCAACCTTAACCCAAGTCCCGTAGATAACCTGAAGTGATCAAAACTAATATCACCCACTGTTTCATCTGCCTTACCACTGTCAATAAAGAACGCCCCACGAATAACATCCTTGTATATAGGAATGAGGTATTCTGTGTTAAACAAAACCAATACGTCTCCACCAATTTGATCACCTGTTTTCTCATCAACAGGCGACACACCCCTAAAATCAAAACCTCTAAGAGTTCCATAACCTCCCGCAAAAAACCTTTCAAATATAGGAACATTTTCGCCTGAAGTTGATTGAGCTATACCAAATGTCCCTCCATAAGAAATGACGTGTTTCCCCCATTTTGGAAATTCAAAGATTGTATTGTATTTCGTTGTACGTATTTTATATTTTACCATATCCACATCTATCCCAGCATATTCTATGGAAGAATCTCCTTCGTATCCCTTTGATGGCATATATATATTATCCGTTCTAGTTATGCTTGCCGATAATGTAATGCCAGATTTCAAATAGCCTCCCTCATCCTCAAGTACCGCCTGAGATGTATTTTCTTCGTCATCCCATCTTTCAATATCAATATATTCAAATGCCGGACTAAGCCTTACAAAAAAATCCGTTTGAATCTCTCTTCCAACAGAAACGCTCGAGCCCACATTTTGTTGTTGGTATTCCTCATACCATCTGAGATAATCAAACATACTTACACCGGCGCTGTATGGAGAATCGAACACGTAAGGATTGGTTAAGGATAACATGATTTCTGTTCTCTCAAAGCCGGGGCTGAACCGTAAAGTCAATATCTCACCAGCCCCACGGAAGGCGTTGCCCTCCAAAAAATCATTCCAGCTTTTTGGCAGATCAAAGACATCAAAATTCCTGTCAGTATAAGAAATATCACCAAATGCCCCAATGTTAGCGCCATATCCACCGCCAAACCGCAGCATTCCAGTCCTTCCTTCTTTTACATCCACTATCAGATTTTGTTTGTTAGGCTCCGAACCGGGTTCAAAATTAATTCCGGCTGGCGCACCTGATTCCATATCAAAATATCCCGTGTTTGTAAGACGCCTCTGGCTGTCACGTATTTTTTCTGTATCTAATCTTTCACCAGGGTGAAACGTCAACTGTCTCCGAATAACGTTGTCTCTCGTCTTATCATTTCCTGTTATCTTAATCTTTTCGATGTAATATCTACCTTTCTCCTCAATGTTAAAAGAGATATTCACTTTAGCGCCTTCGGAACTAAACGTATGTTTTTCTTTAACTTGAGAAGAAATATAACCTTGTTCTCCATAAACCAAACGTAGCTGGTATGTATCTTTTTCAATAGCATCCAAAAAGAAAGGACCACCTTCTTTTAATTTTAATTTTTCCTTCAATTCCTGATCGGTGAACAGGGTAGCTCCGTTTATCTGTAAACTTTCCACAGAATATCTCTCACCTTCTTTTATATGAATGACAACGTACATCTCTGTATTATCGTCACGGTACGTCATTTCCCAACCGACATCGACATCTAACCATCCGTTATTCATGTAAAATTCCTTGATTTTATCAATATCTGATTTAAAAATTTTCTGGTCAAATCTACCCGGAAAGATCAAAGCCGGAAAGTGTTTTTGTCGAGTCTCCATTTGTTTTTGAAGTTTTTTTCGCTTGAAACCAGTGTTTCCTTCAAATTCTATCTTCGCAATGCGAATTTTTGGACCTTCATCAATATTGAAAATTATTATAGTCTTACCATTCTCAGCTTTAGTTTCCGCATGTACTTGCACCCGATGATAACACTTTTTAACGTACAGTTCCTTAATTTTGTCCTCGTCCAATCTTAGAAGATATTGCTTTAAATAATCTCCCTGTTTTATCTCGATTACCTTCTCCAGTCTTTTTGTCTTAATCTTCTTATTCCCCTGAAACTGTATATCATCTATTAAGGCACGCTCAGTGACAAGAAATATAAGATTCAGACCGTCTGTTGCTTCTTTTAGTTCTACTTCTATATTGTCAAAGAACCCTAACGACCAAATAGCATCTACATCCTGGCTCACTAACTGTGGGTCATAAGGATCGCCTTCTTTAACGCGGATACTACTTCTTATTGCCGCCGTACTAATTCGCTGATTTCCCTGGATTTCAATCTTTTTAATAACCTGCGTTGGTTTTTTTCCCTGAGTTTCTGCATAAAGAACTCTTGTACACCCAAAATACAAGGTTATAACAAGCGCTACTATTATACTCGCTGCCTGCAATAAGACCTTGCTCGATTTCATTTATTACTCACAGATGCTAAACTCTCAAAACGTGTAAATTGCGGAATAAATGCCAATTTTACTACTCCAATAGGTCCGTTGCGTTGTTTGGCAATAATGAGTTCTGCAGTACCATCCTTCTTATCAGGATCGAAATAATCCTCCCTGTGGAGAAGAATAACAACATCTGCATCTTGCTCGATTGAACCAGATTCGCGCAAGTCAGACATCCTGGGCCTGTGCCCCTCTCTTGATTCCACAGCCCTATTTAACTGTGACAAGACAATCACTGGTATAGATAGTTCTCTGGCAAGCGCTTTTAAACTACGGGAAATTATAGAAATTTCTTGTTGGCGATTTTCGGCACGTGGAGGCGCCATCATTTGTAAATAATCTACTACTATCAATTGAATATCCTGCTGGGTTTTTAACCGACGTGCCTTTGCACGCAATTCTAACACTGTAAGGGAAGGCGTATCGTCTATAAAAATCGGCGCTTCAGAAAGCGGTCCAAGCCCAGAAGAAAGAGCACTCCAGTGTTTATCCTCTAAAAGACCTTTTCTCAGCTTGAACGAATCTATCCGTGTATGAGAACAAAGCATATTTTGCGCCACTTGCTGTGCTGACATTTCCATAGAAAACATCAATACAGGTTTTTTTTCTACAACTCCTACGTGCTCAGTTATATTCAATGCAAGACTCGTCTTCCCCATACTTGGCCTTGCAGCTATAATGATAAGTTCTGATGCCTGCAATCCACATGTATAGTCATCCAAATCATAATAACCCGTAGGCAATCCTGTTAACCTGCTTTGTCTATCATGGATACTTTCAATACGACTAAACGTTTCTTTAAGAATTTCGTTCAGCTTCTTTGAAGAGGTATTAAACTTCTTTTGGGCAATATCAAAGATTGCGCTCTCCGAGGTGTCCAGCAACTGCTCAGTATCAGAGGATTCATCAAAGGCTTGTTTTTGTATATTTGCCGTAACTTCTATTAGATGCCTTTTAACAGCTTTTTCATGTACAATATTCGCATAAAATTCTACATTTCCTATTGTAGGAACAGCCTCTTCCAACTCTATTAAATACTCTACACCACCGACCTTTTCCAGTAACGAACGTCTTTTCAGTTCTTCTCTAAGAATGACTAAATCAACCGCCTGGCCTTTTCCATAAAGTTCTACTAAGGTCTGAAATAGTTCCTGATGTATAGTTTTGTAAAAACTATATTTATTCAATATTTGGACAACCAGACCAATAACCTCGTTATCCAGTATCATTGCACCCAAGACGCTCATCTCAGCCTCAACACTTTGAGGCAAAGTACGTTCAAGTATGGACTCAACAACCATCGTCACTTCCTTGAAAAAACTAAGCCTTCTCAGGCTGACCAATATCTTCTCTAACAACCCATACCTTACACTTCGTTTGCGTTTCAAAATTCAGGGCAATCGTGACATTAAAAACACCGCAAACTTTTATAGGATTGTCTAATTTTACCATTTCTTTGTCTACAGGATAACCTTCTTTTGCCAATGCCTCTGCAATTTGAGCAGGCGTAACAGAACCAAAGAGTTTTCCTTCTTCGTTTGCCCTTACAGGAATCGTGCATGAAGCTGCAGAAATTTTCTCCAGGACTTCCTGTAACCGCGCCCTTTCTTCCTTCAGCTGCAACTCCATCTTTATCTTTTCCTTTTCTATCAGCTTCAAATTGGCTGCAGAAACATGAGTCGCCAGCCCTTTCGGCAATAAATAATTTCTGGCGTATCCTTCCTTTACTTTTACAATATCGCCAATGCTACCCAGTTTATCTATATTTTTCTTTAACAACAATTCCATTAATATCCCCTCCTAAGCCACATAAGGAAGCAATGCCATAAATCTTGCCCTTTTAATTGAATTCTTCACCGAGTGTTGGTGACGGGCACAGTTTCCAGAACGCTTTCTCGAAAAAAGCTTTCCCTGGGCAGTTGTAAGTTTTGGTAAATATTGTGTATCTTTATAATCTACCTCTTGTACTCCCATTCTACAAAATCGGCACTTACTTGTTTTATTAAACATCTTTCTACTCATACTTTTATCCTTAAAAAAATTATACAGAGAAGTCTAAAACGGTATTTCTTCACTATTAATGTCAAGATTGACATCTTCAGGCATTGCATCGGGTGGTTTAACATCTTTTGGCGCTGCACCTGACCCTTCCGCTTGACGCTTAGTTAATCCTCCAATGAATTGGAAATTATCAGCAACCACACGTAATGTACTGCGCTTTTGTCCATCTTTAGTTTCCCATTGATTAAACTGTAAACGACCCTCGATGAAAATCGGACTTCCTTTGCTAAAATATTCACCTACAACTTCTGCTCTTCGCCCAAAAATATTAATATCAACATAACAAACTTCTTCCTTCTGTTCTCCTGTTTTTGCGGTCCATGCCCTGTTAATTGCAATCCCAAAGCTTGCAACTGCCAAACCTCCAGGGGTGTATCTCAGTTCTGGGTCTCGAGTCAGATTCCCCATAAGAAATACTTTATTAAGACTCGCCATACCTTACTCCTTTATAAAACCTTATACAACAAACTATTTTACAAATGAATTTATAAGCGTTCCACACTTAATTTCTAAATAAACGCTCACATTTTATGGCCCCCTATAGTACGGCTTACGGCTTTGATACTCTATGCTTTTTCTACAATATTAACGGACTCGACGGCTTCTGCCAACAAATCTACGTCCTCTATCTCGGGTATTTTAGCTGCAGTTTTTTCTACTACTGTTTCGCCTGTAGCCAGTTGAGTTAAATCCTCAATTTTATCGTCTTTTACAATTAAAGAACGTATAATGTAATCAGAAAGCTGGAAATCCCTTTTAATCATTGCGATGGCTGTATTTTTAGTATTAAAATGTATCAATAAGTATGTTCCTCGTTTATGTCCTTCAATCTTATATGCCAATTTCTTTTCACCCCACTTTTCAGTTTTTAAGATTTCAGATCCATTCTTTTGCAGGATATTGTGTATTTCTTTGACCACATTATCCCACTCCATATTGGCACGTGCGTTATCAATTAAAAACAACCCTTCGTACATCCTCAAATTCTTTTCCTCCTAATTTTAATATTTATACTTAAAAAACAATTTATACTCAAAACAATATTGGTAATAAAAATTAATTTAATTAAATCTATTCATACAGACATCTATCCCTTCAGAAATCCATGTTTTTAATAACTGACAAGCTTTCTCTGACGCATCCCTTATCACGCCTTCGTCTTCTTTTGAAAACACTGACAGGACATAATCACTAGTCTCTCCGATTGTAGGTCTTCCTATCCCAACTCTTAATCGAGAAAAGCTTGTAGACCCCAAACAGGAAGCTATAGACTCTAAGCCCCGATGTCCACCACAACCACCATTGCGCCTAATACGTATCGTTCCCAATGTCAAATCCAAATCATCACAAATAACTATTATATCCTCTAAAGCACATTTATACATATCCACGGCTTCTTTAACTGCAATTCCGCTCAAATTCATAAATGTTTGTGGCTTTAATAATATAACTTCTTCGCACTCTACCAGCATTTTACAAAAAAGAGACTTGAATTTTTTCTGATTACACTCTATTTCAAGTTGTTGTGCAAACCTATCAACTACCACAAAACCTAAATTATGTCTTGTTTTTAAATACTTCTCACCAGGATTGCCAAGACCAATAATAATCTTCATTAATACTTGCCATGCTATGTCTTTTCTGCAGACTTCGCTCCTTCTTCTCCTTCTTCCCCTTCTTTTGGCTTCTTGGTAATAACTTCAGGTTCAGCTAGTATTTCCTCTTCGGCTACAACTTTTTCCTCTACGACCTGATGTATAGACGCAATAACCGCTTCGGCATCTGATATGTACTGAATACCGTCTAAAACAGGTAATTCTTTAACGTGGATTGACTTACCCATGCCTAGTTCAGATATATTTACTTTTATCTTCTCTGGAATAGCGGTTGGAAGACATTCTACTTCTACATCCTTCATAACATGGGTCAACACACCGCCTTCTTTCACTCCAATAGACTCCCCATGCAGCTCAACTGGCACTCGCAGTTTAATCCTTTCGTTTAAATCAATCCTTGAAAAATCAACATGAAGCACACGGTCTGTGAGGTTATCATATTGGACTTCTTTTATAAGCGCGGATTCTTTCTTGTTGTTAAATGTTAAATAGAGCATCCTTGCTCTTGCATTCATTATACGTGTAAAATCATCTTCCCTTAAACAAAGCATAACATTATCCTGTTTGTGGCCATATAATATAGCCGGGATTTGCCCAACATCTCTCAACTTTTTAACTGCTTTCCTTCCTTTTGTTGTTCTTTTTTCAGTCTTTAATTCTAAAATTTTCATCTATTCTACTCCAAAAAACATAAAATTATTAAACAAACAGAGAACTCACAGATTCATGACGGTGAATTCTCATAATCGCATCTCCTAAAAGTTCAGAAATAGATAACACCTTAATTTTATTGCTAAAGCCTTTTGCTTTTTCAATAAGCGGTATTGTATCGGTTACTACAATTTCTTTAATCGGTGCAGCAGTCAACTTTTCCACAGCGGTCCCGCAAAATACAGGATGAGTGGTGCCTACATAAATATCTTTTGCGCCCTTCTCCTTCAGTACGTTTGCTGCCTGAACAATTGAACCCCCCGTAGCAATTAAATCGTCGATCATTACCACATTTTTATTTACTACGTCTCCTATAACGAATCCAATCTCCGTCTCCTCAGGACCTACCCTTCGCTTATCAACTATTGCCATCTTTACTCCCAATTTCTTGGAATAATTTCTAGCCAGTTTTATACCTCCAACATCGGGGGTTACTACTACCAGATCTTCCGATTGCAACCTTTCGAAATATTTTGATAGCACTGGAAAAGCAAACAAATGATCCACTGGAATATCAAAAAACCCCTGAATTTGAGCTGCATGCAAATCAACTGTAAGCACGCGGTCAGCACCTGCTTCGGTGATAAGATTTGCCACTAATTTTGCCGTAATAGGTACACGACCCTCATCTTTTCTGTCTTTTCTTGCATACCCATAATACGGTAATACAGCCGTGATACGTGCTGCTGACGCTCTCTTAAGACAATCTATAAAAATAAGTAGTTCAGCCAAATTTTCATTTACAGGAGAACATGTCGGTTGTACCAAAAACACGTCGGCGCCACGAACGTCTTCATTTACTTTCAGATCAATTTCTCCGTCTGGAAAACGGCCTACGTAAGCATTTCCAAGCTGAATAGACAAATGTTCACAAATCTTATTTGCCAATGCAGGATTCGCATTTCCCGAAAAAATCTTTAAATGATCAATCTCTTCCAACCTTCTTTTCTTATCCATTTTATCTTTCTATCTTAGAAAAAACTTCTGCATTCTCCACTATATTTTTAACCTCTGTATCATCTCCTATTTTTGTACCAGCTTTTAAATACGCAAAAGGCCCGATACTGCAGCGCTGGCCAATATCTACATTTTTACAAATATAGGTAAAAGGATATACTTTTGTTCCTTCGCCAATCTCGACATGATTTTCAATAAATGTATTCGACGGATCTATAATAGTTACGCCTTGCTTCACAAAAGAACGCATTATTTCATCGCGCCTTATTTGATTGACAGTTGCCAATTCCTGTTGAGTATTTATCCCCAACACTTCTACAGCATTCTCACCTACAAACCCTTCAATTTTTTTCCCTTTACCATAAAATATCGAAATAATATCGGTTAAATAAAATTCACCTTTTTTATTATGAGGTACAATTTCATCCAGTCCTTCAAGGAGGGATGTTGCCTTAAACACATACATACCGACATTGATTTCTTTAATCTTTACTTCGGTTGCATTTGCTTCGCTTTCTTCTATAATTCCTTTTATATACCCACGAGTATCCCTGAAAATCCGCCCATATCCCTGTGGTTTATCTAAATAAGCTGTTAACAATGTTACATCAGAATTTGACTCAACGTTTACAGTAATCAATTTTTTTAATGTCTGCGGTTTAACGAGAGGAGTATCTCCATTTAATACCATAACTACGCCCGTTATACCCGATATAAGATGCCTGGCAGACATCACAGCATGCGCAGTCCCCAACGGTTCCTGCTGTTCTATAACTTCGACCGATATCCCTTTAAGGCAATCTTTTACTGCTTCTTTTTTATCTCCTACAACTACAATTATCTTAGAAATCCCCGCCTCTTGTACAGTCTCAATAACACATTCTAAAAGAGTCGTTCCGCATACCTCGTGTAACACCTTTGGTATCGGCGATCGCATACGCATCCCTTTTCCCGCGGCAAGAACGATTGCTGTGGTTTTTTTCATTTCTATAGTATTTAAAAACTATGTAAAAATTGCCAAATTTCAGCCCTTCCCATAAAATATAATGGCTACCCGGGGAGGACTCGAACCTCCAATGAGAGAACCAAAATCTCTAGTGTTACCATTACACCACCGGGTAGCATCTTTTACAAGAGATTTTACTTACGCAAAAAGCCCCTGTAAGACCTTTTCTATTCTGCCATCAGCACCGCCCCTTTATCTGCAGATGTTACACACTTTGCATATCTAGCCAACACTCCCCGCGTTATTTTTGGTTTGGGCGGTATCCACTTCGCCTTGCGCTCTGCTAGCACATCTTTTGTAACGTTTAGGTCGAGCCTTCGGTTAGGGATGTCTATTATTATTTCATCACCGTCTTCTACTAAAGCAATAGGACCACCAACCATCGCTTCCGGTGACACATGCCCAATGCAAGGTCCCTGCGTACCGCCTGAAAAACGCCCATCAGTAATTAATGCTACCGATTCCCCCAAACCCATTCCAACAAGCGCCGCTGTAGGAGCTAACATTTCTCTCATACCGGGACCGCCGCGTGGCCCTTCATATCTTATCACCACCACCGTACCACTGGTAATCTTTGAGTCCATAATAGCCTTCATTGCAGTTTCTTCGCTGTTGAACACCTTCGCCACACCACGAAACTGCATCATATTCTTGGATACAGCACTCTGTTTAATCACCGCGCCATCAGGCGACAAACTCCCATACAAAACAGCAATTCCACCCTCTTTGTGGTATGCCTTTTCTTTAGTTCTTATAACTTCTTCATCATAAACCACCGCTGCCTTTGCAATTTCTTTTATACTTAAACCACTAACTGTTGGACCATCATTCAAGTCGTCATACAAACGCTTCATAACTGCGGGAATACCGCCTGCGTAATACAAATCCTCTAGTAAATATTCACCGCCAGGTTGCAAACTTGTTATATGAGGAGTTTTAAGGCTAATTGTATCACACAATTTTAAATCAACTTCCACCCCGGCTTCTTTTGCAATAGCTGGAATATGCAAACACGAATTTGTAGAACCTCCAAGCGCCATATCAACCATAATGGCATTCTCGAATGACTTTCGAGTCATGATCTTCCTGGAGGTAATATCTTTTCTAACAAGTTCTACTATCTGCTGTCCACTTTTGTAAGCAATTCGCTCCTTTTCTGCTGAAATTGCCAACGATGCAGCACACCTTGGCAATGACATCCCTAACGCTTCAGATACGCACGCCATTGTATTGGCAGTATAAAGTCCCTGACATGAACCAGGACCTGGGCACGCTTCCATCTCCAAGCAGGACAGCTGGTCGTCGTCAATCTCTCCCTTGCGCCTTCTTCCCACTGCCTCAAAGGTATCTTTTACTAAAGATAGCTTCTGTTTCCCGTAACGGCCCGATATCATCGGACCTGCAGTTACAACAATCCCTGGGATATCCAGCCTGGCTATGCTCATCAACATTCCCGGTGTAATTTTATCACAATTTGTCAGCATTACCAAGCCATCCAAACAGTGAGCGCTAACTACACATTCAATGATGTCGGCGATAAGGTCTCTTGTGGCAAGTGAATAATGCATACCTTCATGTCCCATTGCAATACCATCACAAATGCCAGGCACACCGAAAATAAAACTAATACCCCCCCCTGCATGAATTCCTTTTTCGATCGCTCTTTCCAGCGATCGCATGTGCACATGTCCAGGAATAAGATCCGTAAAACTGCTCGCAATTCCAATGAACGGTTTACCCAAATCCTCTCTACTTAAACCAGTTGCATACAAGAGCGCCCGCGCAGGAACGCGTTCAAGTCCTTTAGTAATTTTATCACTTCGCAAGCGATTTTTGCCTTATCGAATATAAACCATTATCGTTTTAATATTAAGCCTTTTTATTATAGCGAAAAGCTTCCTATTGTCAAATTAAAACTACTCAATGCAAATAGAGTTGATAAAGCCCATGCAAGAAATTCCAATCTCTCTCTCTCTGCGTAAGAAAACCAATCAGTAATACTACATCCTGCTTCTCTAATTTGAGGCAGAAGGAAACCGCTTCTGTCTTTATAATATTTACTTTTGCTTAAATTTCACTTGACTTTCACACGACATTATGTTGAAATTTTTTCCGTTAACTGTTTTAGCCTTCCTTATTTAACTACTTTTTGTCAAATGATTTTAGTAAGTGCATGTCTCTTGGGTTTGAAGTGCAGATTTGATGAACAATCCAGAATAAACGAATCGCTCATCTATTCCCTAAAAAACTTCCCCTTTATCCCTTTTTGTCCAGAGCAACTTGGCGGACTACCGACACCAAGGCATAGAGCCTGGATTACACACGGCGATGGAAAGGATGTATTAGAAGGAAGTGCAAAAGTAGTCGACGAGGCTGGCAATGATGTCACGACTCAATTTGTGAAGGGCACTGTCGAAGTGGAAAAGCTGGTCGCCCTTTTTAACGTCAAAAAAGCATTCC
>MHXP01000196.1 GCA_001824485.1 Planctomycetes bacterium GWA2_39_15
ATATAACCATTTTTCAGCGTTTGAATCTGTAGCATTTTCATTGGAACTTCAATACCAAAACTGCGAAAAGTATATTTAGTAATTGTATAAAATGCCTCCTGATTACTCAGATATGTTTTTCCACTTTCGATTACAGTCGCATCAGAATTAATCGAACGCAGAACAGCCTCCGTTGCCTCTTTTGACATAGAAGCAATAAACTCTGTAGGCGGTATATTTTTAAAAGATTCATCGTACTTAACATTAACACCGCAATCGCAATCTCCAAAACCGTTCTCGTTTACTACCTTAATTTTAGTTCCTTTGTGCGTGGTTGATACAGATGACCATGTTTTGGGATATTGAAAAATAAATTTATTCATATCATCTTGATAGACCATAAAGTCATTCGTTAAAATATTTCCTATGTCGTGAGTGTCTTCCTCAAAAACAAACGATGAGATTGACTTACTAATTATTCCTTCTTGTGAACTAAACTTATCAACTTGAGCGCCACCACCGATGGAATAAAATATTCCTTTGTAAAAAGTTGCATACTGAATCATCATCAAATAATGTATTTCGCCCAATGTTTTACCAATGAAAGAATATTTGAAATAAATGGCCTTTTTATTATCTAAATATCTGATACCCCTTTCGATAACTTTAACATCGGTGTACTTTTGTTTAATCTCGTCTATAGAATCGTTTAGAAAATCATCAATTTCTTTTTCAGAAAAGTTTTTTATATCCAAATTTGAATCGGGAAATTTTACTGCTCCAACAACAATTGATACCCCATCTTTAGTATTAACCGCCTTTTTCAAAACATTTTTACTATCTCCATTTACAATTTCCCATCCTTTAGGAAATTTTATTCTAAATTTATACTCAGCATTCCTGTATAAATTTCCCTTATTTTTTTCTACATTACCAAAAACGCTTGCAGTTTTAGGTAAAGAACCAAGTCTGATTTTACAAGGCTTTAGGGTTTTTATATAATTAATCGGCATTGCAAAATTAAGATTTTGTCCAATATCAAGAGTAGCTGTCGCGATACCTATTACTTTACCACTTCTATCGAATACAGGCCCTCCACTACTGCCTTGTGATGTAGAAGCCGTGATCTGCAAGACTTTTATATCTTCTACTCTTCTTACGCCGCTAATTATTCCATTAGAAACGGTGCCTTCCAATCCTGCAGGATTACCAATAGCTACTATTTCCTCACCAATCGTTATTGTTTCTGAATCACCCAAAGGTAAAGGAGTTGTACTCTTCAATGAAGTTTCTGCGATTAATAAATCTAGCTCAGGAACATCATTAATTATTTCTAAGACAACTCCTTCTTTGCCATCCTCTGTCTTGATAATTGCCTTTGTACAGCCTTCCAATACATGATGATTAGTCACAATCGAACCTTCTGTATTTATGAAAAATCCACTTCCTAAAGTTATTGACTGATCATTCTTGTCAAAAGTAATAACTGTTACAACTGAAGGAGAGTATTTTTTAACAATTTGCGAAGTAGTAAACTCCGCACAAACATAGCCTCCAGAATATACCACTGAAAAAACAACTAAAATAAGTATTCGAATATTCACACCATTTCCCCCCTTCTTTAGTATTTTTTAAATAACAATGGTTATACTCTGAGAAGCATACAATGTTCTTTAAAAATATTTTTCTTTTAATGCTGTGCAGACTCCATCTAATCCTGGGAAAAGGGAAGCGGCTGTAATACCCATACAATCAAGCTCTCGCATAACTTTTGTTTTGTCTTTAACTGGCAAATCATAAATTTTTAAATACTCATGATTTTTTTCTTTTCCACGGCTTTTAATATAGCCTTCGATATCATCAATGCTTGAAAACATTGACACCGATTGCTGAGGAAGCATTCTGTTATTTCCTATAGACAGTGGCTCCAGATAGGAGAACGAAGGCAAAGTAAAATCCAGGTGTATTAATGATTTAAAATCCTTTTTATTTATTTTACTCATGTGGTCTATTTCATTTACCCACCCATCCACATCAAAAATAAATACTCGAACGTAGCCATCAACTGCATCTTTTGGGATATCAGCATACGCAAAGTATGCAGCCACATAAGGTGAATATGTCCAGTCTAATAAAGGAGTGGGATAACCGTGATGTTGGGCCAGAGCTAACAATGCCCCATATTCAAGTGGATTATTTAAATCAAACTTACAATCTGGAAAGGCGCTTATATAGCGATACAGAGTTGGTATATCTTCATCTTTGTAGCGAAAAATATCTGCTCTACCAGTTCTATGAAATGACGTGCGCAATCTCCACTGTCCCCCACTTTTTCTTCCTACCTGCCCTCTAAAGATGAATTTTTGGTACGGAACATTATTTAATACACTATTTTTAAAATCTTCCCAGGAAATCCTTTCAGAAGGATAATCCGATGGTTCAGTCGAACTGTAAAAATCTAAAGTAAATTCCCCATAGTCCTTTTTATCCGTTTCAAATTTTCCAGTAACTTTATTTTCTTTAAGGCATCCCTCAACTTTACCAGTTTCAGGTATTTGATTTTTAGGGATTGCAGGAAAGTCTTCCCATCGTCCAACAGTATAGTTTTCAAATCTGAGTGGTAAAAACTTATATAACTTCCCCGTGAATTTCCCATTATTTGAGTCAAAATCATTTTTATTAATTTTAACTTGGGCGACACTAGAAACTTTTTGAAACGGCAAATAAAATAATAGTACCCTTCCTTCATAAGATTCGTCTTTGAGGTCTAAATTAAGCATACAGAGATAATTAGTGGTATCTGTGGTAGTAGCTGAAGCGTTTCCCATCCACTGGCCATTCATTTTCATACTGGATATTTCTCTATTAGTTAATGGAAAGAATACCTTAGCTGTTAAATTATCAGGTTAAATGAAACTTTTTACAGTTTAAAAAGAAGATGGATTAAAGAATTGAACCTATTGTTTTCGTTGCCCATTGACCGTAAATCGATATTCATTATTAACATTGTCTTATAGATGTCAACTGATTTCTCGGGTGCGCTTTGCCTCACTCATCCTTATATTTGCCGTATTTTACGGAGAAGGAATTATATAATCAAGATAAATTAACCTTTGCCACGAAGACACCAAGGCACAAAGATACACTTCGTGTCTTCGGGACTTTGTGGCTACTTTGAAATTCCTTAAACGTTAGAGTGATAAAAATTATTGACATAGATTGCTAAAGTGTTATTATGCTTGAGAATATGAATAAATTTTTACTAAAGTGCCTATGTTTCCCCCTGCTATTTCTTTTCGGTTGTGTCTCCGTAGATCAAAGGGAGAACAGGACGGAGGGTGTTGACAGCAGGCGGATGGAAAAGAGGATTGACGATTTGTCCAGTACAATTACCCTCATTGTAAAGGACACAAATAGACTTCACAACAAGATGGAAGAGGTGAAGACATCCAATAAAACCATTCAGCAAAAAGTTGAAGGACTGGAAGCTACCATCAGAAATTTAAATGAACAAATCGCAAGTCTTCATACCTCTGCAAAAGCCCCTGAAATTGCCCAACCACCCGCCGAAAAAACAGATGTTGAACCTCAATTACCTCTTACCGATAGCAGTAAACCATCCGATAAACCAGCATCCGATATCCAAAAACCCGTAACCGCCGACAGCCAGATGGCTGTCGCAAAGGGATTCTGGGATGCAATGAATGCAAAGGATATTCAAGCGGCAAGGTCGTTTGTAACAAAAGAAAGCGCAGACAAATTACACATAAAAGAAGAGGATACTACTGCCGGTTGCAAAGTAACCTTTGGCGATATTAAAATTGATGATAACAAGACCACCATTGATACCACGATGCAAACAAATGATGGGACGACAGAATTTCAAGTCCAGATGCAGACGATTCTCATAAAGGAAGAAGGACAATGGAAGGTCGATGCCGAGCAGACAATGATGTCCATGTTCGGAGGCGCAATGG
Source organism: Planctomycetes bacterium GWA2_39_15 (assembly GCA_001824485.1). Classification (GTDB taxonomy): domain Bacteria; phylum Planctomycetota; class Brocadiia; order Brocadiales; family Brocadiaceae; genus 2-12-FULL-39-13. The sequence continues at coordinate 3,957 of MHXP01000196.1, forward strand.
GTGAGATGATGAAGGGACTTGGTAAGGCTCTGGAAGAAGGATTCAAGAAAGGTTTTGAGGAAATGGGTAAGTCAATGGCCGGGGATACGCAGAAAGGTCTTGAAGTAATGACACAGACCAGTGCGACCAGTGAGGCAAAACCTGACATCACACCGCAATCAGAGCCAGAAATAACCATTGCTGATCAGACCAAAAAAATAGGTTCTGAAGAATCGAAGCAGTGTAGTGAAATGAAGCCGGAAATCGTATCGCCACCGAAACAGGAAACGACCTCTATCAGCGAAGAGGCAAGAAGAGAATCATTTCTGAAGGATAATATTGTTCGGTTAGCGGAAGCTGCGTTTCCCGATAATAAGGGAATTCAGTGGAATATCCTTAGCTTTGAGCACAAGGCTCATTTGACTTATGTAGAGGCAGAACCTACATCTGCAAACCTCGGCTATCCACGTTTTAAATTTGTAGTATCCTTTAAAAATCCCGAAATACCCCGTGTTATAGGGACATATTGTTTTAAAGACGGCCAGTACAGCTTGTTTAGCGCGAAGAAGAAATAGCAGAAAAATACCACACCAAAATAATACGTGCCAAGTGTCGAGCGACAGGTGACAAGCGGCATTCCCGTCACTTACTACACGTCATTCGTCACACGCCACATGTCGCTCTTTTTCGTGCTGGTTCAGGGCTTGTAGCCTGAACCGAAACCCCCCGATTGCTGCTGTCGGGGGCGAGGACGATTGAACCAGCAAAGGGAATCTTAAATCGTACCTCGTGCATCCTGTATCATGTATCGTTGTTGGGTACGCTCCGCTTCACCCAATCTGTAAAGATTCTGTTACGATTGCTACAGACGCTGAACAGCCTAATCGGGTTGACCCGGCGTCCACTAAAGCACGGGCTGTTTGAAAATCACGAATTCCGCCTGCGGCCTTTATGCCGAGACCGTTCCCCACAACTGCCTTCATTAATTTGACGTCTTCTATCGTTGCACCACGGACAGAAAAACCTGTGGAAGTCTTGACAAACGCAGCGCCTGCCCGCTCAGCCAACAGACATGCGGCAATCTTTTCCGTTTCTTCCAGAAGCCCTGTTTCTATAATTACCTTTAGCTGGATTGATCCCGCGGCTTCAACGACCGCACGGATATCCTGCCAAACGGCTCTGTAATCGCCTTCCTTCAGTGCACCGATTGGAATAACCATATCCACTTCATTCGCACCTAATTCTATAACGTGTTTCGTCTCTTCCACCTTGGTAGCTGTTACGTTAGCACCCAACGGGAATCCCACAACGGTAACAACCGAACGATGCGTTCCTGTTAATTGTTTCTGGGCTTCTTTCACAAAGACAGGATTCACACAGACCCCGTGAAAATGGAATCGCTTTGCTTCTTCGCAAAGTCTTATGATATCCCTGCGTGTTGCCTCTGGTTTCAATAAGGTATGCTCGATCAATGGGGCTAAATCTAAAGGTTTCTTAATAGTTTTCGTTTTCTCAACATGTCTCTGAATTGCAGGCCTAACGGATTCAAGCCCCAAACCATCCATTTCTTCAGATATCTTTTGAATTAATGAAAGTCGATTATCATTTGGAAAATCCATCATATTCTCCTCGAAATGACATTGTATCTTACCCTCTGATGTC
>MHXP01000197.1 GCA_001824485.1 Planctomycetes bacterium GWA2_39_15
ATGTGTTTCGTCGTTCCCAGAATCGTCTGATGATTAAGGGAGAGACTTCGGGGCATATCCAAGTTGTAAAAAGGGTGTTTTTCGATTGTGAAGGGAACTCCCTTGTTTTCATAGTAGAACAACATGTAGCCGCATGTCATGCAGGTTATAAGACGTGCTATTACAGGGAATATATCCCGAAAACAGATAGTATCCAGATTGTAGAGAATAAGGTATTTGAGCCTGATAATGTTTATAAATGAAATTGATGTTATTTAAATAACAGACAATAAAATAAAATTCACTGAAAAAACGCTTGAAAACAATTACATCAAATGTTATAGTTTCAATCTATTGTTGATATTTTAGCTGTCTTATAAACAGCATTAATAACTTTATTCCGCCTCATCCGCTGGAGGAAAAAACATGTATAAATATGGTAAATATGTAAAGTTTTTCCTTTTGGCAGCCTTCGTAGGAATGTCGGGCTGCGCTGAGTTGACTGAACTCAGGAATTTAAATAGAAGACAGGCAATTACAATAAGAGACCAATCAGATGAAATTGCAAGGCTTAAGAGAGAGTTTTCTTCTGTATCAGATAAATTAAAGTCAAGCGAAGAGGAGATGAATAAGCTCCGCAAGCTTGCCAAATCTATTGGCGGTGGTGTTTCCGTGCGGGATACCATTGAAGGTCCCGTTCTCCTTTTCCCTGAAAAAATATTATTTGATTCAGGTATGGCTGTAATAAAGCCGGGTGGAGAGACTGCGCTTAAGAAGATGGCGGAATTTCTTACAGAAAATCCCTCTTCGTATATCCGAATAGATGGTCATACGGATTCCGATCCTATTATAAGGACTAAGCACCTGTGGGATTCTAATCATCATTTGGCAGCAGCACGGGCATTAAGTGTCTTTCACTTTTTGTCAAAGAGCCAAAATATTGCTGATGGAAGAATCCACGTTGCTGGTTTTGGACCTAATCGTCCGATAGCGTCTAATAGCACCGCTGCCGAAAAAAAGCAAAATAGGAGAGTGGAATTCTTAATATTAAGTCAACCTGCTTCGTTACCTCCTAAAGAATCTTCGTTAAGCACTGAGCAAGAACCTGTTCTTGTCGAAGAACCTGCGGAGGAACCAGAGGAAGCAACACCTGAGGCGCCTGAGACAACCGAAACAACGGAAGAGACTGAAGAAAAATAAGTTGTTTGTGGAAATAGTTTCTTCCGATAGTTTAAAGCTATCGGAAGAAACGTTGGTTTAGAAATTGTATTCTTAATAAACAGATATCAAATCTGCATTATCCACAATTCACAAACCAAGTTTCAAAACAACCCCAGTATAAAACCATTCCGTAAGTTCAATGTTTTAAAAGTTAATTCAAGATGTATATGTTTGTTTAACATTGTAGTATATTATTTTGACTATTTTTGGATCATTTAGAATTTAGTATGGAAAATGTAAAACAAAATAAATCTCAAGCAGTAGTGGGAATAAAAAAAGATAACACTAAGCAGGTCAATCAGGGACAATCTGGCAAGAGCGAAAGGGGGAATTCTAATAAGGTATGGCAATTCTTCTGTTCCGTCAAGCTGGCAGTAGTAATTATTTTGATTATGGTTGTGGCGTGCATCTTAGGAACGGTAATTTTACAGGAAAAAACCATTGATGAATATACGGCTAGATATGGATATGGATTAGCAACTTTTTTCAAAGTAACACAACTGAATAATGTCTTTCATTCCTATTGGTTTTCATTCCTTTTGGTTTTACTTTGTGCCAATCTCATTTCCTGTACAATAAAAAGGTGGAGAAATACTTTCCTTCAAACTGGATTTATTCTTACACATCTCAGTATTATCTTAATTTTGGTAGGAGGTGTTGTAAAATTACAACTGGGTATAAAAGGGGGAGTGAATGTTTATGAAGGAAAAACTGCAAATTATTTCCTCACGCAAATAATTAATCGTAAAGGTGCATTGGATTATGTAAAGAAAGATTTACCGTTTACTATTGCCCTTGATGATTTCATACTGGAAAAAAATGAACCAAAGTTTCAGCTTGTATCTTACGTGAAGAGTAAAGACAAGTCGAAAGTATTAGACTCAAAGCTTGGTAAAAGACAACGTGTCCCGGGTTCAAATTATAAAGTAACAATTAAGGACTATATTTCTGATGCTGAATTGAAGCAAGAACCTATTAATACCTCTGACACTCCAGAAAATCCAGCCATTTTTGTAAAACTATTTGGCTCTGAGAAGGTTGCTGCTGAGGGATGGCTGTTGGCTTACGATCGTAACTACTATGAAGACAAAAAACAAAATTTGCGTATAGAATATATATGGTTGTCTTCTCAGGAAGAGGTAGAAAAAGCCATCAATTCTATTGAGACCTCAAATACAAAGTTATCTGTTGCGGTATCAGGAAAGGGAGTATCTCAAGACTATCCTTTGGATTTAAATAAAGTCTTTAAGCTCGAAGGGACTGATTTTAGTGTGAAGATGTTGCAATATGTACTTAATTATGGAGATAGACGGCCGGTAGAGCAGCAACCAACGGATAATCCTGCTATTCAAGTAGAAATTAATGGTCCGGAAGGCCCTGAAACACGCTGGGTATTTGAAAAATTTCTCGATTGGGATAAGATGCATCCAGCAAAGTATAAGAATCTGAAAATAACATGTAGCGGGCTTGCCAGCACATATATGGCGAAAAATACGGTGCGAATTTATCAATCACCTGAAGGTAAGCAGGTAATTGTCTTTATTAAAGACAAACATATTACCGAAATAGTACCATGGGAGCTGGAAAAGAAGTATGCTATTGCAACCACCGATCGTCAGGTTATGGTATCTAATTATTTCCCATCCTTTGATTTCAAAAAGGAAGTAGTAAAGAAATCAGATCAGATAGGGACACCCGCTGTTTTTGTTGAAGTAGAGGGGCCAAACGGAAAGGTATCTGATTGGGTATTTTCTGATAATCAGTATGCTACCTGGTATACTGACAACAATTTTGGGCTTGTCTACGAGCCCACTGGTGAATCTGTTAAACATTTTATCAGTCATTTGCGAATTATAGATAACGAACAAACGGTTGCTGAAAAAGCCATTAAAGTAAATGACCCGTTGAAGTATAAAGGATATGTAATTTATCAATCAAGTTACGATCCGGAAGCTGGGAACTATTCGGGATTACAAATTGTTAAAGACCCCGGTATCCCAATAGTTTACTCTGGTTTTGGAGCATTGTGTTTCGGCGTTATCTTTATATTTTATATAAAGCCATTCCTACGTAAAAAACTAAAAAAAGAGGCGGAGGTATAAAATGAGTATAATCAACATTACTTTGATCGTGTATATGATAGCGTCCGTTGCTTACATAGTTAGAGAAATATGGCGGTCTGGAGCTATAAAATGGATATCGCTTGGGTTATTAATTTTATCATTTTGTCTGAATCTGACAATGGTAGCTAAACGTTCTATTGAAGCTGGACATCCACCTTTTTCTAACTTGTATGAATCTCTGGTGTTTTATGCATGTTGTACAGCATTTATATATATTATATTTGAATTTGTTTATAATTTCAGAATTGTTGGGGCACTGGCATCTGTTCTATCAATGTTAATATTATTCTATGCAACGCTTCAGGATGATACAATAAGGCCAATCATGCCGGCACTAAAGAGTAACTGGATGTTAATCCATGTTGTTACTTATATGCTCGGATATGCAGCATTTGGAATTGCATTTGTAACAAGTATTATTTTTTTGGTAACCAAACCTTTTGTTAAAAAAACAAAGGACGATACAGGCAGTGAAGGAAAAGAAATATTACTCCGAAATTTTGATAAGCTAAGTTATAAAATAGTTGCCTTTGGCTTTCCTTTTCTTACGTTAGGGATGATTACTGGCGCAGTCTGGGCAAAAAAGGCATGGGGTGACTATTGGTCATGGGACCCCAAAGAGACATGGTCGTTGATTACTTGGCTTGCATATCTGGTTTATTTACATACCCCTCTTGTTTTACCCAAAATGAACATTAATAAATCAAAGGCTTCTGTAATGTTGTCAATCTGGTTACTCGTTGCTTTTGTGATAGTAAACTTTACATTCATAGGTATGAACTATCTACCTTCAGCATCTGACAGCGCACATATATATGGATCACAATAATCTTTGAATTAAAAATTATTTCACCGCAGAGAACATCAAAGTCACAGTGAGGCAAAGAGGTTGAGGAGTTGGGAAGTTAAGTTTCTCAACCTCCCCATCTTCCCATGTTCTCATCTTCTGGTTCTTTCTTTGCGTTTTGCATACTCTGCGCTGAATTATTTAAATAAATTAATGGGTAAAGAATAAACATGCCGATGTTGCGAGCACATGTTTATATCTATGGCAGGGTTCAGGGTGTTTTTTTTCGTGCTTCTGCAAGAGATAAGGCGCAAGCCTTTGGTGTTAAGGGATGGGTAAAGAATTGTTTGGATGGCAGCGTTGAAGCTGTCTTTGAAGGTGAAAAAGACACAGTTGATAAAGTCGTAAACTGGTGTAAAAAAGGCCCCGCAGGCGCTTATGTTGAACGTGTTGATGTTAGCTGGGAAAAATACTTAGGTGAATTTGATGAATTCGCGATAGCTTATTACTAATATGCTTGATGTCGTCACAACAAACACAGGCGTTATACTATCCATCCGAACCCAACCCCACGCAAATAGAAATCGTATTATAGGTGAATATGGCGGACGCCTAAAATTAACCGTTACCGCAGCGCCGGAAAAAGGTAAGGCAAATAAGGCAGTAATTGAACTGCTGGCAAATACATTCCATATTAGTGAATCTTCTATACACATTATTTCTGGCGAATCCTCACGAGATAAAAGAATAATGATAGAAGGATTAACTCAAGAAACTTTAAAATCCTTACTGAATCCTCAATCATAGCGATATAGTATAGTGCCTGAGAACGATGGAAAACGTTTTGAAACCACAGATTTAGACTATTATAACTATAAAAGAACTTATTTATATGGACTATAAAAATACACTCAACCTGCCTACAACTAAATTTCCCATGAAGGCGGATTTACTCAGAAAAGAGCCGGAAATCCAGAAAAGATGGGAAAAAGAACAGCTATACGAACAAATACGCAAAGCTCGCATGGGCAGAGAAAAATATATACTTCACGATGGTCCGCCTTATCCTACCGGCGAACTACATATCGGGACGGGTTTGAATAAAATATTAAAGGACTTCATTGTCCGCTTCCATTCAATGAAAGGGTACGATGCGCCTTACGTTCCTGGCTGGGATTGCCACGGTTTACCGATTGAACACCGCGTTATGCAAGAGGTTGGTGAAGAAGTTAAAAACTTAACTAAAACAGAAATCAGAAAAAAATGTAAAAAATATGCAGAAAAATTTGTAAAACTCCAGAAAGAACAATTTAAGGCATTGGGTGTAATGGGAGATTGGGAACATCCATATCTGACCTTTGACCCTAAATATGAGGCTGGCATCATTGAAGTATTTGGCAGGCTGGTGGAAAGAGGCTATATATATAGAAGTCAAAAACCCATTCACTGGTGTACCAGATGTCAAACGGCGCTTGCAGAGGCAGAGCTTGAATATAGCAACGAAACCAGCACATCCGTTTATGTAAACTTTAAAATCAGTGATAATGTAGGCAAGTTGTTTAAAGGTGCTGATAATAATTCGCACATCATGATATGGACGACAACCCCCTGGACGCTTCCGGCAAATCTCGCTATTGCCATTCATCCGGAACATGAATATGTCGCAGTTCGTTATTTGAACCCAAAGACACAAAGGGAAGAAATCACAATCATTGCCGATAAACGAGCAGACGTTGTTATGTCAACGCTGGGCATCCAGGCTTATGAACGTCTTGGTAAAGTACAGGGGAATTTATTGGAAGGTATAAAGTATCATCACGCTTTCTTTAACAGAACCAGTTCTGTTGTATTGGCAGACTATGTAACCTTGTCTGATGGCACTGGTTGTGTTCACACAGCGCCCGGACACGGACAGGAAGATTATATTACGGGTACTAAGTATCAACTTCCTGTGTTGAGTCCTGTTGACGCTACAGGTATTTTTACAGATGAGGCAGGTGAGTTTGCAGGTCAAAATATCAAAGAAGGGAATGTTTCCATTACGAAAAGGCTGGAAACGAATGGTGCGCTGCTTTACAAGACTGACTTTACTCACTCTTATCCGCATTGCTGGCGTTGTAAATCACCTGTAATTTTTCGAGCAACTGAACAGTGGTTTGTAAGCCTTGAGCATAATAATCTACGCCAGAGGCTGTTAGACGAGATAAAGCGAACGAAATGGATACCTTCATGGGGCGAAGGTCGAATGACAAAGATGATATTAGAACGGCCTGACTGGTGTATTTCACGACAGCGTTCATGGGGTGTGCCTATCCCTGCCTTTTATTGTGTGGAATGCGGCAGGGAATTGATGAATACAGAAACAATAAATCTTGTCAGAGACAGGTTTGAAAAGGAAGGCGCTGATAGTTGGTTTTATAAAGATGTATCCTATTTTCTGCCGCCCGACACAAAATGCCCTGAATGTGCTAGCGTTCGGTTTGAAAAAGAAATGGACATATTTGATGTCTGGTTTGAATCAGGTTCAAGCCATCATGCCGTTTTACATAAACGCAACGAATTGTCTTATCCAGCCGACTTGTATCTGGAAGGGACAGATCAGCATCGTGGATGGTTTCAACTTTCATTAGTTCTATCTGTTAGCGCTTGGGATAGAGCGCCCTTCAAGTCTGTCTTAACACACGGATTCGTTGTAGACGAAAAGGGCGAAAAGATGTCCAAATCCCTTGGGAATTTCATTTCGGTTGAAGATGCCTTAAAGGAATTTGGCGCAGATGTGCTCAGGTTATGGACTTCTTCCATGGACTATCAAAATGATATGAGCGTGTCTCGTAATCTAATCATCAGATGTTCAGACGCCTACAGACGAATTCGTAATACGTTTAGATATTTGTTGAGCAACTTATACGATTTTGATCCAAAGGTAAATACAATACCATACGAAGAATTACTGGAAATAGACCGTTGGGCGTTACATAAGACGCAGGAATTAATTGAAAATGTTACATCAGGATATGAATCCTTACAATTTCACCGAATTTTTCATAATATCTACAATTTTTGCAGTGTAGAAATGAGCGCATTTTATCTGGATATCTTGAAGGATCGCTCATATACATTTGCAAAAAATTCAAAGGAACGACGTGCCGCACAGACTGTAATGTATAACATCCTGTTAAACCTCGTTAAATTATCCTCCCCAATAACTGTTCATACGGCAGAGGAGATATGGTCTGCTATCATTCATAAAGATGAAGATGTTGCTAGCGTGCATTTGACAACGTTTCCAAAGTGCAATCCTGAATGGATAGACAACTCTTTGGGTGAAAAGTGGGGAAAGTTGATAAATATAAGAACCGATGTGGCGAGGGAGCTTGAAAAGATGCGCGCTGCCAAGTTGATAGGCAACTCACTAGAGGCATCCGTTAATCTTTATACGGAGAACGAAGAACTTTATAAATTCCTTAAAAGTTATGAAAATGACCTTCCTATGATATTTATTGTATCGGAAGCAAAGCTTGGTAAAACCCGATCACCCAAGGCAGTAAATGGGGAATTAAACCAGGATTTATGGATAGAGTGCAATGTGTCTCAGCACAGGAAGTGCGAAAGATGCTGGAATTACAGAGAGAGCGTTGGATCAAACACAGAACATCCTACAATATGCGCCAGATGCGTCACAGCGTTGTAACTCAGGGCTTTAGCCTTGAAAAACTGTTAGTGTCCATCAAACCTGAAGGTCAGAGCTACAGATGGACTAAGTGTTGGACTTCTGTAACTCAGGACTTTAGCCATGAAATGTTGTAACTCAAAACTTTAGTTTTTGCGATCCCTTCCAGTGCTGTTAACTTTTGCCTTAACTTTATAACCTTCAACGGTGCATTTTATTCTGAAAATAAGCAAATATTAGGAATCGTTTTGAGATAGAATAATTATTGTAAATATAAAAATTATTCGTATAATATTGCTTTTGTTTTAGATTATTTGTTTCAAGCCCGCGTAGCTCAATTGGCGGAGCACGTCATTCGTAATGATGAGGTTGTCGGTTCGACTCCGATCGCGGGCTTTTTTTGTTTATACCTAAATTCCGCGACGGGATGCAGATAAACGCTGATAACTTCAGGTAAAATTAATACTTATTTGTTTTATATAGTGCTTGCAGTTCAGTGAAAAATCTGCATAAATCGGCGAAAACCAGCGTCCAATTGCAGTTTTTAGGTTATACTATTTAACAAGTCAGATTACTATTTTATTGAGGAAAGCAGACGTCTAAATAGCAAAGAATATGGTTGTTAACAAGAAAAAAGTATTTGTGTTGGGACTTGATTCAATTCCACCTGAACTGTTGTTTGATCGATGGTTAGACCAATTACCTAACCTGAAACGACTGATTTCTAACAGCGTCTACGGCGAGATGGAAAGTACAATTCCAGCAATTACCTGCCCTGCATGGATGTCTATGATGACCAGCGTCAATCCTGGTCGCTTAGGTATATACGGCTTTAGAAACAGATCAAGTTACGATTATGACGGGTTGTCATTCGTCAATTCAAGAGCTGTAAAATTTAATACTGTGTGGGATGTTCTATCTAAAATTGGTAAAAAAGCCGTGGTAATTGGCGTACCCATGACATATCCACCGCAACCACTTAACGGGTGTATGGTAACTTGTTTTATGACGCCTGATACAAAGTCCGAATATACGTATCCTCCTGAATTAAAAAATGAGGTAGAAGCTGTGACAAATGGTTATATGCTCGATGTTGATGAGTTTAGGAGTGATAATAAGGATAATATTTTAAAGGCAATTTATGAAATGACAGAGAAGCGGTTCAGGCTGACACGTCATTTTATGCGCTCTAAAGAGTGGGATTTTTTTATGATGGTGGAAATGGGTCCTGACAGGATACACCACGCCTTCTGGAAATATTTTGACGAAAATCATCCCAAATACACGCCTGGTTCAAAATATCAGAATGCCATTTTGGATTATTATAAATACCTTGATAAAGAAATCGGAGAAACTATTGGCCTTTTAAGTGAAGATACTATGATAATCATTGTATCTGACCATGGGGCAAAGAAGATGGTAGGGGGTATCTGTATTAATGAATGGCTTATCCAGAACGGATACATGAAGTTGGTGCAATACCCTTCGGAAAGCACACCGTTCAATAAACTTGTAGTGGATTGGGAAAATACAAAGGTCTGGGGTGAGGGCGGCTATTACGGACGTATATTTATGAATGTTAAAGGTAGGGAACCGAAGGGTGTCATTGCACAGTCGCATTATGAGCATTTTAGAAACGAACTGATAAAAAAGTTAGAGGATTTAAGAGATGAGAATGGCAAGAGTATTAATACTAAAGTCTTTAAACCGGAAGATATTTATTCTGAATGTAACGGCATACCGCCTGATTTGATTGTTTATTATGGCAATCTCGACTGGCGGTCAATTGGAAGTGTTGGGACTAAGACTATATGGGCAAGCGAGAACGATACAGGTCCCGATGACGCTAATCACTCACAATATGGTATATTCATCATGCAAGATAGTAGAAAACAGCCTGGGATGCAGCGAAAGGGCGTAACTATCTACGATATTGCCCCAACGATATTAAACTATATGGGCGTAAAAGCGCCTGATGATATGGAAGGCAAAATTATTTAGTGCCTTTCTTATTTGCATAAGCGGTTTCTACCACCTTTTTAGTCTTTGTTGAAAATTTGTTAATAAGTTTATCCAGTTTTGGATTCAGGATAGGACTTGCTGTCTTGGCAAGGAAAGCAAAAAAGGCATTATCAAATTTTAAATGAACGGCTGTATTTACTTCTTCATAAAATTCTTTTTCGTCTTTTTGCGTTGAATAGTTAATTTCTAACACAACAGAGCCTGAAAAGTTGAAAAATACCGAGGCATTGCCGTGCCCCAGGTAAATTGCCTTGTTTGGCTGCCGTTCGATTAATGTAAATTCTCCTGTGACGTGTTTTGATGGCATTTGTATGCCATACCGGCCATTTCCCTTAACCTCAAGAATCAAATCCTTTTTGCTGAAGTCTCGTCCGTGCTTTGTAAGTTCTTCTACATGTTCAATAAAATATTCCAAAGTTTCACTGTCAGTGTGCACCGCCAGAGGTTTCTGAATCCTTGTGATCGTGCTGTTCTCAATAATATCATGTGCACTATCTGTTTGATTAGGCTCGGAGTATAGATGCGTAATGCACAAGACATAGAGAAGGAGGACAAATATTGTGCAATAAAGAGATCGCATGTGTAGTGCTGGAACTGAAATAAATATGGATAAGATATCTAATCGGGTGATAATACTTTATCATAAAAATGTATTTTTGTAAAAGAATTCTAGTTGACAGTTTATGTCATAATTTATAAGCTCATAAAAGAATGAACAATTTCTTATGGGCGCTAAAATTTCTAACTATCATTCCTATAGACAGGGATGACAGGATAAGACCAAAGGATTTTGGTTGGGTGGTTTTCTGGTTTCCGGTAGTAGGTTTTTGCATAGGTATTTTTCTGTCTATAGCTTACCTGTCGCTCTATTTCTTTTTTCCAAACCTCATTGCAGATGCCTTGATCATCCTTATTTATATTGCTATTACCGGGGCATTGCATCTCGATGGACTTGCAGATACCTGTGATGGTATTTGGGGTGGCTGGGATAAGGAAAAACGCTTAAAAATTATGAAGGATAGCCGAATAGGTGTATTTGGCGCTATTGGATTGATTTGTATGCTTGGACTTAAGTATATTGGCTTGTTAAGTATCGGAGAAATAGATGCGATAAAATATTCACCTTTTAGCGACAGCGTAAAATGTGTTTCTTGCTTTGCTTCCCCTGTTCTAGTAACTAAATGCACGGTGTTAATATTGATGCCTGTTGTGGGGAGATGGGCGCAGGTCTGTGCCGCAGGGTTGACAAAATACGCCAGGAGCAAATCAGGTACAGGGAGTTTTATTTTGGAAGGAACAACACTGAAGCGTATTATCTACACATCAATTATTCCACTGTTTTTATTTTGGTATTTTTATAATGTGAGTGGATTCATAATATTTGCAATAATAATTATTTTCACATTAATTTGGATTTGGTATATTAAAAAGAAGATTGGCGGCATGACAGGAGATACTCTGGGGGCAACGAATGAGGTTGCTGAATTGCTTTATTTACTTAGCCTTTATCTTGTCAGGTAGAATTATAAAATGGCTAAAATGACCTTTATTCTTGGCGGGGCGCGCAGCGGCAAATCGGCTTTTGCAGAAGAGCTTGCTAAAAAATACAATGACGTGGTTTATATTGCTACTGCAGAAGTTAAAGATGAGGAAATGCGTGAACGAGTTCAGGCTCATCGTGCACGACGCCCGTTTAATTGGAAGACAATTGAGTCTCCCTACAATGTAGACAGGGTTGTTGTTGACCTGGATGGAAAGGCAGGGCTTGTTTTTATTGATTGCATTACGTTATATATTACCAATATGCTTTTGAGCGGCGAGGCGGTAAATTCGATTAATTGTTTAGACGGTCAGATGAAAGTATTAAAACAAAGGCAGGAGAAGATTCTTGCGGAGATCAACAAACTAAGCCAGGTATGCCGCGATTCAAAAGCAGAGGTTCTTATTGTATCCAATGAAGTTGGGCTTGGTATTGTGCCGGACAATGTGCTGACACGTGTGTTTCGTGATATTGCAGGCAGTGCAAACCAAATCCTTGCCGATGAGGCTGACGAGGTCTACTTTATGGTGGCAGGTATTGCCCAGAGGATAAAATAATGGATATTTACCAGTTTAAAGATTTAATGAACAAAGGCAAATCATTTCCAGTGTACGTATTTTATGGAGATGAAGAATTTTTTATACACGAGGTGCTTTCTGCAGTAAAGGCTAATTCACTCAAAGACGTTGACCCAAGTGTGGCCCTGGTCGAGTATGAGGGAGATGAAGTGTCTGGAACTGGAGGTGTAATATTCGACGAGTTGAGAACCATGCCATTTTTTGTCAGTAAAAATAAATTGGTTGTAGTGGAGGATGCGGATAATTTTGTTGAGAAAAATAAGCAGGCACTTGAAAGATATTTACAATCACCCTCAGCCCACGCCAACCTGGTTCTTGTGTGTGATAAATGGGATAAGAGGACTAAGTTGGCAAGTCATGTTGATAAGGTTGGAATTTCGATTGAGTGTAAGAGGTTAAAAGACCATCAATTGCTGAATTGGTTGACCACTCGCGCAAAACAATACAATAAATCCATTACAGCAAAAGCTGCTCAGCAATTGGTTGAAGATGTGGGTAGTAATTTAGCGATATTGGATAAACATCTCGAGAAATTATCTGTTTATTTAAGCCAGAAGGAGACTATTGAAGAAAGGGATGTGGATGCCCTCGTTGGCATTGATAGGACTCGTACCGTATTTGAGCTGACTGATGCAGTCGCTCAAAGAAATGTTGCATTGGCGCTGAAAATACTCGGTCAAATGTTAGTGCATGGCGAAGATTCGGTAAGGATTATCAGTTTACTTGCCTGGCAAATCAAGCGATTGTGGAGGGCCAAGCAAATATTAAGTCATGGGGGAAATGAATCAAAAGTTGCATCTGAATTACAAGTTAATCCGTACTATTCAAAAAAATTCTTTGAACAGGTCAAGCTTTATAATGAAGAAGACCTCATGGGAAAATATGCACTTTTATTAGAGACAGATGTGAAGAGCAAGACAACTTCTCTCGGTACGCAATTATTGTTAGAATTACTGGTGTACAAATTGTGTGTTTAAAGTATACATCAGAGTTCCCTTATTTCAGTTACTATTAACCGAGATGGGCGGGAATATATTACAGAATCTGGAATACGGTACAGACGCACTGCTGTGCGTCTCTACAAAAGGTACAAATTTGGAACTAAAGAACTCAATAAAAAAGAGAAATAGTTTTTTTCTGTTTAAAAATATCATTCATTAGTTTTTGAGTTCCGGATTAAATGTAAAACTGTTATAAGTGTAAATTCGTATTTATTCGTGGCAAATAGTAAAATAGGAAAGGAAATGAAATGAAATTTTTTATTGATACGGCAGATGTAAAGGAAATTCGCGAAGCGCATAGTTTGGGCATACTTGATGGAGTAACAACAAATCCATCCTTGATAGCCAAGACTGGCCGTCCTTTTCGTGAAATAATCGAGGAAATTTGTTCCATTGTAAAGGGACCTGTCAGCGCCGAAGTGGTAAGTCTTGATACAGAAGGCATGATCAAGGAAGCAAGAGAACTGGCAAAAATTGCAGACAATATTGTGGTTAAGATTCCATTAATAAAAAATGGTTTGAAAGCCGTAAAAAGATTATCGGAAGAGGGTATTAAAACAAATGTAACTTTATGTTTCTCCTCAAATCAAGCGCTTCTGGCCGCAAAGGCAGGCGGCACATACGTTAGTCCATTTGTTGGCAGGTTGGACGACAGAGGGCACGTTGGTATGGACCTGATCGAGGAGATTCGTACAATATACGACAATTATGGTTATCAGACCGAAATTATTGTTGCCAGTATTCGAAATCCAATCCATGTGCGCGATGCAGCCTTGATGGGGGCCGATGTTGCTACTATTCCGTTTAATGTGTTTGATATGCTTGTTCAGCATCCACTTACAGATGACGGCGTAAAGCGATTCCTGGCTGATTGGGAGAAAGTGCCGAAGAAATAAAAATAATAATTCACCGCAGAGACGCAAAGAACGCAAAGCTTTCATGTAGAGACAGGTTTTAAACCTGTCTCTCAATGTTCCCTTTGCGTCTTTGCGATGAGATGAAAGTATTTTAAAAAGAATAATAGTGGAGTAAAATAAGTTGTTTAAACCTACAAAAAGTAAGCTGAGTATCTTTTTTCTGATCTTAACATTCCTTCCTCTGATTGTAATGCGACTGGTTGTTTACCCCATTACATTTCAAACTATAAAAGAAGAAATCATTGAGAATCTGCAGGTTGCGGCTCATAAACAGGCTGAATTGATTACGAAATGGATGGAAGAATGCACAACGGATGCCCAATTTATTGCAAATAATCCTTTTGTTCTTATGGCTATTCAATCAACTGCAGGAGAGATTGAACAAAAGGAATTGTTGAAACATGTGGATACGATTAAGTACTTTGATTACATCTGGAAGGAGTATGGTCATAAGGAGGTCTTTGTTGCAGGCCGCAATGGTATTATAAGGCTTGCATCAAGGAAGGATGTAATGGGTACGAATATATCAGCAAAAGATTATTTTTCTTCTGCTATTGCCGGGGCATATTTTACTTCTAACATTGTACCTTCTGACATTCCCCTTGAAAGTGAGTCTGGTATAGCCGAAAATGGAGTTCCAACAATGCTGATTTCTGCCCCTGTTAAGGATAAGTCGAATGTTGTAGCCGGTGTAGTGATAATTCGCATTGATGTATCTGAGATTAATACAATGATGCAGAATATCCATCTGGGGAAGACAGGGGAAACGTATATGGTTAATGCAAATGGATACATGCTAACAGAGTCACGGTTTACAGAAGACCTGAAAGGGCAGCATCGGATTAAAAAGAGGTCTGCCCTTGAATTGAAAGTTGCCTACCCGGGGAACGATGTTTTGACGAAAGGTGTCCGTGAATGTATAAAAGGTTCGGAAGGTTTTGATGATAACGGCTATCCTGACTATCGTGGTGTAAATGTGTTGGGGTTTTGGCACTGGATGCCTGATTATGGATGGGGTGTAATTGCCGAGATTGATGTCAGTGAAGGATATGGCACACTTTACAGGTTACGTGATTATATCATGTTTGTTTTTGGGATAGTGGCGATTGGAATTATCATTAGTGCTTTCTTTTTAGGCAAAAAGATTTCTACCCCGATCTACTACATTGCAGAAACAGCTAAGAAAATTGCTGACGGTAATTACAACGTAAGGGCTATTTATAAGGCTGGTGACGAGATTGGTGAACTTGCAGGTGCAATTAATAAGATGGCGGAGACGCTGGAAACACAGTCACAAATGGTAGAACCAACTAATCCGACTGGAATAAAAGAGGATACTTAGTTGACGATTAATAAGCCAAAAAGAGATTTGTTTGATACAAAGGCAAATGCCACAAAAAATCCCCCCCTTGCTGATAGAATGAGGCCCAGCAATCTTAAGGAATTCGTGGGGCAGGAACACCTTGTGGGCGCCAACAAAATACTCCAAAGGTTAGTGGAAAATAAAGAGCTGGTGTCTATGATATTCTGGGGTCCTCCTGGTGTAGGAAAGACGACTCTTGCCTCTATTGTTGCTCAGGCAATGGATGCGCATTTTGCCTCGTTTTCGGCTGTCTTGTCAGGAGTGAAAGACATAAGGGGTGTTATTGAAGAAGCCAGGGAACAACTTAAATATTACAATAAAAAAACCATTCTTTTTGTAGACGAGATTCACAGATTTAACAAGTCACAGCAGGATGCCTTTCTGCATCATGTAGAAGACGGCACTATTACTTTGATTGGCGCTACCACAGAGAATCCTTCTTTTGAGGTCAATGCACCTCTTCTGTCGCGCTGTAAAGTGCTGGTGCTTGAGCAACTCACCGAAGCGCATCTCAAGGCTATTATGAATAACGCATTATTGGATAATGAGCGGGGGCTTGGTAGTCTGAAAGTAAAAATTCAAAATGACGCCTTTGATTTTATTGCGCATCTTTCTCATGGAGATGCCAGAGTGGTTTTAAACACTCTGGAAGCGTCAGTTATGCTTGTCAAACCTGATAGCGATGGCAAACGAATGGTAACATTAGAAATTGCCCAGGAAGCTATGCAGCGTAAGGCGCTTCTCTATGATAAAGGCGGCGAGGAACATTACAACGTGATTTCAGCCTTTATCAAATCCATGCGTGGCAGTGATCCTGATGCTGCTCTTTATTGGCTGGCACGTATGCTGGAGGCAGGCGAAGATCCGCTTTTTATTGCGAGGCGTATGGTCATATTTGCTTCAGAAGATATAGGAAATGCCGACCCTCAGGCTATTCTGTTGGCGGTATCGGTTAAGGATGCATTTGATTTTGTTGGGATGCCAGAAGGATGGATACCTTTAGCTCAGGGTGTTACCTATCTTGCCTGTGCGCCCAAGAGTAATGCCTCCTACATGGCTTATTTAGAGGCATTGAAAGATGTCCGGGAGAAAGGCGCATTGGCGGTGCCGTCTCACATAAGAAATGC
>MHXP01000198.1 GCA_001824485.1 Planctomycetes bacterium GWA2_39_15
TCATGTTTGCAGGAAATACATAGGTCTGGCTTACGCACCAAATCAGGATTGATTTCCGTGCCGTCATCGTCAAAAAACTGAAATTTTGGTTCTTCCATATATTCTTTGAGATTTTTAAGGCTAATTTCTTTCATAGCAATGCTCTATAAATATTCTCCAATAAGTAAAGTAGGTTGGGTTGAGTGAAGCGAAACCCAACAATTTAAAATTATTCATACCCTATTTCCTCATCAAACTTAATCTCAGTACCAACTCCCCAATCGCTATCGTAAATACCTGGAATATGGCCGGGCATCAAGACAAATGCGCGAATCCTAAATGTGTGGCGTTTGATAGCATAATGAAACGCTTCTTTATATCAATACTGCATTTGCATCATGGCATAATATCTTCTTTCTTTTATTCATCACAACCATAAAGAAGAAAGTTGCGCCTTTTGCTTGCGATCTGCGATATTGCATTGCTTCATTGTTATATTAAGTTGTTGGGTTTCGTTTCACTCAACCCAACCTACAGTTGCTGGGTTGATCATACCTGTTACCTATTTGAATTTTTTAAAATAATTATCAATTTCTGGTCTTAACTCAATTCCTATTCGTTCAAAGATATTGAGCAAATCTTGATAAGTACCTTCACCACCGATAAAGTCCCAAAATTCATTTGCTACCTTCAATTCGTTGTCGAGATCTAACATTCCTCTCATTGTCCATCGGTTGTAAGGTTGTGGCTCATAAGGATTGTAAGGAATTGCAATGAGTGATTGAATATTTGCTGTTGGGTTAGTTGCAAGTGTTGCAGCAATCCATTCTAAAAGTGTTCGCTTAAATTCTTTAAAACCACCAGCATTCGGTTTTGCAGTTTTGAGGTCAAAGAGATAGATCGTTCCGTTGTGAGCAACAAGTTTAATATCAACTTTAGTCAGCTTAACTGTTTTCATTTCACCTTGCCTGCAAGCTGCTCTGATTGTATTGATTTCCTGTGGTTTGTTTGGAGATGAATTGGCTGTTGCTAATCCGTCCATTATGTTTTGAATAACCCTGTGTGCCTCTGATGAAATTTGTGTTCCAGCTGTTTGGTGCGATGCAGCACTTGCGAAACTTGAAAAGGCTAATGCTAACGCAACAGGCTCAAAAATACTTGTTCCAAAATTCGTGTTGAGAGAGTGAATGAAAGAAAACAAAGCCATTCTGTCTTTGCCAAGTAACCTTGTGTGAAATGGCATTGAAGCTGGTTCTGGATTGTAGTTTTGAAATTTGTGCCTTAAACTGTTGCGTAAAACATTTTCAATGTTTGCAGTTTGTTCTTGTGTTAATACCATTATTTTTTATTTGAATTTTTTCGGGATTGTTTAAGTTCTAATAAAGCATATTCAATGGCATCGCACCATTTGTCTCCCATAAAATCACCAATTTTATCTTCAATAAAAGGGATATCTTCTTTCTTTATTTCCAATTTCAAATTGTTATCTTCTATCACAGTTAAAATATCTTCAATTGATATGGAATAAATAATCTGGTCGTTGTTCATTTTATTTTTGTTTTAAGTGAAAAACAATTTCGGAATAAGCTGCTTTATCTTTTTCCGTTCTATTCAAAACAGGTCGTTTGTATTGATTGATGATTTGCATTCCAGTATTTTCTGCGATTGTCGGATACATATTGTATTTGTCATTTGCCACAAGGAAAATGTCATAATCTTCTACTAAATATTTTTTGCAGTTATTTAGAACATCCGTTAATCCTTGAATGTAGCTTTGTTTTGCCTCTCTGCCTTGCCCTTTGAAAAGTGGTCCAATTTCTAATTCATCATTTCTCTTAAAGCCAAACAAATCGTATGTGTAGGCGTGTTGCTCGTGATAATCAATTAGTCCAACATAAGGCGGTGATGAAAAAATGCCTTTTATTTTTTGTTTATTTGCTAAATCTGCAAATGCAGAATTTTTCTTTTCAAGTTCTTTGAAAATATCAATCGTTCTGCTGTCTCCAGTCAAACAAATTTGATAAGTGTTTGTTCTTAATCTATCAAATTGAGCAAGGCGATTTAAAGTATCTTTTGAATATGTTTCCCACCATTTGAGAATGGAGAAAAGTGGCTTGCACATTTTCCCGTGCTTTGAACAGTAATATGTCGCGGTAATCGGTTCAAGAAGTGTTGCAAGGTCTGCGTGAGTTGTCGCCCTGCAACTGCGTATAGTCCTGCTTAAAATGATACTGATTGTTTTTTTAGTGTCAATATTTTTTATTTTTTTGATTTCATCAAACACAAATTGTATTTCTTCTCGTATGTGCTGAGAATACCACTTGCCTAAGAAAGTATCTGTTTTGTCTTGTCTTGGTTTTATGTTATATTTCTTAACAAGATTGTTGTAGATTGGAAGAAATTCTTTTTCCTTTTCTGCTCCGAATTGTGCTTCGTCAACCACTCCCTGCCTTAATTTGTATTTGTATTCAGGAACTGGAAAATATTCATTGTTGAACTCATAGAGTGCTTGTAAAAGTTTTTCTTCAAACTCCATTGCGAGAGAATTTAATAAAAATTCTCTTAGTGCTTTTGTTATCCTGTTTATCTCTAGCTGCACATCAACACGGTTATGCTTTGTAACCTTGCAATTTCCAATTAGAGCATTAAAAACAGAAACATCAATTCCAATTGCGTGCATTCCAAGTTCGCAGGATTGCACCATTGTTGTTCCGCTACCAGCAAATGGGTCAAGAACTATGTCTCCTTTTTTGAAGCAAGTTTCTTTTTTGAAATTATCTGTGTGGCTGTCAAGAAAATATTCTACAAGTTGCGGAATAAATTTGCCCTTGTAAGGATGAAGACGATGGACATGCTTTGTTGTTTCGGCTTCTTTGTATTGGTCAAAAGATAAAGCCCAGTTTAAATCCCCACCGAGTTGGTCTCTCCATGAAAGTTCTCTGTGCCCGTTATAAGATTTGTAGTAAGTGATTAATTCCTGTTTGGAAACTTGAGTTGTTCCATTGCATCCGATTTTCTTTATGCGTCCGTATTGAAGGAGATAAGAAATATTTGAAGTGGTAACGTTTTTCTTCAGATAGCCGCTTGCCCATTCACTGGCTTCTTTTATTGTTAATAAATCTTTCTCAATGATCATTTTGTCTAACCATTCATTGTTACAATATTTTCTACTTGTACATGTGGTGATACTGTTCAGAAATCTAAAATTAGAAATTATTATCTCATAATTTCAAAACGTGAGCAACTCTATTAATTCCTTCCTCAAAAATGTCTTGAATATGGCATCGTCTGCTAAAATAACTTTTAATCAGTCATCATCATATAAATAAATCACGATTGTTTTCAAGTAATATCCAAATACTTGCGTATATAATTTTTTGATTTTATAACATTAACCAGAAACAAAATCAAAGGTAAAAGGCAAATGAAATACGCTTGCTAAGCGTGTCGCCTCTTTATTATAATTCAGACATTCAACTGGCAATATTTTAGTCCTTATCCCAAGGAGCTATTTCTGTCTAAAGCCAGTACAATAAGTTCCTTAAATTAAAGGATTGAGATTGAACGAACATACGGTTTTTCCAAATGCCCCGATTGTCGAAGCCCTCCTGGATATTCGAGTAGAATTGCCAGAAAAAATTATTCTCAAGATGCTAGTATCTTGACTTTGTAATAACGAAACATTATACTATGGTGCATGAGACAAACCGAGATGAATATTACCAAAGAGGATCGAACCGTATTGAAGTCCTTTCGTTCCAAGGGGAAACACTTTGCCAGAGAAATCAATCGGGCGCACATTTTATCGGCATTGGATCAAAAAGTGCCTGAAGCAGTCATCATGCAAGTTCTGGGTGTGGGACGTACCGCCATTTGGCGCACGCGTTCGGCCTTTGTGGAGAAGGGGTTGGATTATGCTTTGCACGATGGTGCCCGTCCTGGGCAACCGCTGAGGTACGGAACCAATCAGCAGGCCGAAGTGGTGGCATTGGCTTGTAGTGCACCGCCGGCTGGCGCCAAGCGCTGGACGCTCCAGTTGCTAACCAAGGCTGCACGTCGGCTTCCCAGTCTCAGAAACATCAGCCGTGAAAGCATTCGTCGCTTTCTAAAAAAAACGATTGCAAACCCTGGCGCAAGCTGATGTGGTGTATTGGCAAAATGACAAAGGAGTATCGCCAAAGGATGTATGATCTGTTGGAGCTTTACGCAATGCCCTATTGTGAAAAGGAGCCGGTGGTCTGCGTTGATGAGAAAAGCAAGCAGCTTTTACAGCAAACCCGGACGCCGATTGCGGCCCGGCCGGGTAAACCTATGAAGGAGGATTACGAATATAGGCGCGCCGGCACACGCAACATTTTCATGGCGGTTGAGCCCAAGGGAGGACAGCGCCAGGCAGAAGTGACCGCCCGTCGCACCAAGAGCGATTTTGTATGGTTTATAGGCCAACTGGTAGAAAAAGTCTATGCCGGAGCGCAGAAGGTTCACCTGGTGATGGACAATTTAAACACTCATTTTCGCAGCAGTTTTGAGGAGATATTGGGAGACGAACGTGCGGAACAGATGTTAAAACGAGTGAAATTCCACTATACGCCCAAACACGCCAGTTGGTTGAATATGGCAGAAATTGAAATCGGAATTATGGATAGGCAGTGCACAGGGGGCAGGCTGACCAGCGAAGCGCCGCCGCAATCAAGCCCAGGCCCGAATCGAGTGGAAGTTCACCCGACAAGATGCCGATTAAAAACTATCCAGGCATTATGTATCGTAATTAAAGTGTTACGATACTAGAGGGGTTCCACGAAAAGGTCAAAGAACGTTTCCCAGAGAAACAACAACGGATACAATTTCAAGCAGGCGTAAAGGTATCTTCAGAAGGTACAGCCGCTGCACTCCCGACTTCTGGAGGAATTGACGGGTACCTTTTTAAATCGCCGCAGGAAAAGAAAATGGTTCAGGCGAGGTTGGATGGTTTTACATTCAATAAATTGAAACCTTATAAGACATGGGAAATGTTTCGAGACGAGGCTCGTGAACTCTGGGATCTTTACTTTCAAACAACTAACACTGTCAGGATTACACGTATCGCTTTGCGTTATATAAATCGGATAGAAATTCCCTTGCCAATGAAGGATTTTAAAGAATATGTTTTAACAACGCCAGAAATCGCACCAAAACTTCCACAAATTTTTAACCAATTTTTTATGCAGCTTGTCATTCCAAATCCTGATATACAGACAACTGCTATAATTAATCAGACCATGGAAAATCCTACTGAGAACCAGAGATTACCATTAATTTTTGACATAGATGTGTTTCAAAATAGAACTTATATGGAAAACAAAGTTGAAATGTGGGACGAATTTGAAAAACTCCGTATTTTTAAGAATGAGATTTTTT